>BEID01000084.1 GCA_002898975.1 bacterium HR27
GACATCGTCCTCTGCGATCGTCACGGCCCGATCTACCGCGAGCGCGAAGCTGGGATGAACCGGTACAAGATGGAGATCGCGCGTCTGACCAATAAGGCTGGTATCCGCGGCGGGTTGGCCGAGGCCCTGGTGGGAGCCGACGCCTTCATCGGGCTTTCGAGCCCCAACATCCTGACGCCGGAGATGATCCGGACGATGGCACCCGATCCGATCATCTTCGCGCTGGCGAATCCGGATCCGGAAATCCACCCCGATCTGGCACTGGAAGCCGGAGCAATGGTCGTGGCGACCGGGCGCTCCGACTTCCCGAACCAGGTGAACAACTCGCTCGCGTTTCCCGGCGTGTTCCGTGGAGCCCTCGACGTGCGGGCGCGCGACATCAACGACGCGATGAAGCTCGCTGCCGCCCAGGCGATCGCCGATCTGGTGCCAGCCCGACAGCTCTCACCGCAGTACATCATCCCCGATAGTCTCGACCCGAAGGTGCCACCAGCGGTCGCAGCAGCGGTCGCCCGTGCAGCGATCGAGACCGGTGTCGCGCGCCTGCAGCTCGACCCGGAAGAGGTCGCCGCGCGGACGCAGGAGCTCCTCTACGAAGGTGCACGGCGTTAGCGCTGGTGGACCGAACGCCCGGTGTCGTGAAGCAGGAGGGAGGAGGCGGTGTGGGGGACGCTCGTCGTGTTCGTGCTGAGCGCCAGCCTGGTGATTTTGGCTGGCTGGGAGCTGACGCGGCGAGCGGAAGACCTCGCGGAACGCACTGGCCTCGGACACGCCTGGATCGGTGCGATCGTCCTGGCCGGTGCCACCTCCCTCCCCGAGCTGTCGGTCGATCTGGTTGCCGTTCGCACCGGCAGCGCGAACTTCGCGATCGGCGACCTGTTCGGCTCGTGCATGGTCAACATGCTGGTCCTGGCCGTTGCGGATCTCCTGACGCCGCAAGTGCGGATCCTGACGCGCGTCGTCATCGACCAGGCGCTGGCCGGCATCCTGGCGATCATCGTCCTGGCTCTGGCTGCGCTGGGCGTAGTGACCGGTTCGGTGCTCGCCTTCGGGGGAGTAGGGTGGGCGACTGGGCTGATCGGTCTCGTCTACCTGTGGGGTGCCTGGCTCCTGCATGTCACGCGGCAGGCTCGCGTGTTGCCCGTGCCGGTGGAGTCGCCGACTCGTCCACCCGCTCGACTGGTGCCGAGTGTCGCGCGCTTCGGAGTGGCCACGTCGATCCTGGCTGGTGCAGCCTGGTTCCTGATCGGCTCGGCTGAGCAGCTGGTTGGTTCGCTGGGGGTGACGAAGGGGTTCTTCGGTCTCGCTGTTCTCGCCATCGTCACGTCACTGCCGGAGATCGTCGTATCGCTGGCTGGTATCCGGGCTGGTTCGTACGATCTGGTCGTCGGCAATCTCCTCGGGAGCAATGCGTTCAATATGGTGATCCTGCTGCTTCTCGACCTGGCTGACGGCGGTGGCCCGCTGTTGGCGCTCGCCGAACCTGGGGTGCTTGTCGGGAATCTCTTCGCAATCATCCTGACCGGATTGGTCGTGCTCGGTACGCTGAGTCAAGCGGAGCCGCGCTCGCGGTTGCTCGACCCGGGTGCCATTCCGGTCGTCATCGCGTACGGGCTCGGCCTGGCACTGAGCTCCCGCTTCACGTAGTCGTCTGTGGTACCTGGCTCGAGAGTTCCCAGGAAGGATACGGCCAACGGCGGCGTATGACCTTATGCAGTTCCACTGCGAAGACGATCGTCACAGCGACGAGGATCATCCTCGGCCATAGTTCCAGCGGGATCGGCTGAACGCGGAGCACGAACTGCAAGACCGGAACGTGCAGTGCCGCGATGTGCACGATGAGGGCTGCAGCCGTCGCGATGAAGAGGAAGCGGTTCGACAGCGGTGGGATCCGGAAGAGCGACTGCGTGCTCGAGCGGGCGTTGCCGACCTGGAAAGTCTGGTAGAGCACCATCGTGGTCAGCGCAACGGTGCGAGCGAGATCGAGCGAGCCGAACGTGGCGAGCGTGTGCTCGAAGATCCAAAGCGTACCGAGTGCCATCACGATACCGCTCAGGGCGATGCGTTCCCACAGGAGAGCCGAAAGAATGCCCTCCCGGCGAGGGCGCGGTCGGCGAGCCATCAGGTCGCGTTCCTTCGGTTCGACCGCGAGCGCGATGTCCTGGATGCCGTTGGTGACGAGGTTGAGCCAGAGGAGCTGCGCCGGATAGAAAGGAAGCGGAAGCCCGAGGAGCACGACAGTCGGCAGCAAGACGGCTGTCGCGGCACCGGTCGAGAGGAGAAAGAACGTCGACTTACGGAGATTGTCGGCGGCTGTACGACCTTCCTCGACAGCAGCAGCGATCGTGACGAAGTTATCGTCGGCCAGGACGATGTCAGCAGCCTCGCGGGCAACATCCGTACCGCTCTTGCCCATCGCGACGCCGACATCGGCGGCGCGGAGTGCTGGAGCGTCGTTGACGCCATCGCCGGTGACTGCGACCGTCTCGCCGAGTGACTGGAGTGCCCGGACGATCCGGAGCTTCTGCTCCGGTTCGACGCGTGCGTAGACGTTGACTGTACGGACGCGCTCGCGCAGAGTCTCGTCGTCGAGATGGGCCAGATCACGGCCGGTCAGCACCGGGCTCCCCGGCGGTGCGATGCCGAGTTCCGCGGCGATCGCAGCAGCTGTTCCCGCATGGTCACCGGTGATCATGAGGACGCGGATACCCGCGGCATGGCAGCGAGCGATCGCTTCCTTGACGCCGGCGCGCGGTGGATCCCAGAGCGCGACGAGCCCGAGGAAGACGAGTCCCTCGAAGTTCGCGAACGCTCTCTCGTCCTGCTGCTCAGTCTCGCCAGCGGCGACACCGAGGACGCGGAAACCTCGCTGGGCCAGCGCTGCCGCGGCGTCCGCGATCGCCTGGCGATCGATCGGAGCCAGGCCCTGCTCGCTCACCCAGTACGAACACATGTCCAGGATGCGTTCGGGTGCGCCTTTGACGAAAAGAATCGGACGCTCGCCAGTCGCGCACAGGATGGCAGCGAAGCGGCGTTCCGGTTCGAAGGGGAGGAGAGCGAGCGTCTCGAAACGCTGGCGCAGGAGCGTCACGTCGCCCAGCAGTTGCTGTGCTGCCCGGAGGAGTGCGAGGTCGGTCGGATCACCGACCCCACCTTCTTCGTCGCTCGTGCCTGCGCCGAGTTGCGCCTCGTTGGCGAGCGCACCGCCGAGCAGAACCAGCTCGTGCGCGGTGCGTTGCTCGCGGAGCTTCCTGAAAGATGCCTGTTCGAGGGGCGGAGGCGTACGAGCGGCGGGATTGCAGGGAGTTTCCGTTGCGCTGAGGTCCTGTTCCTGCCCCGCCGCCCACACCAGACGAGCCGTCATCCGGTTCTCCGTGAGAGTCCCTGTCTTATCGGATCCGATCACGGTAGTACTGCCCAGGGTCTCGACGGCTGGAAGATGGCGAACGATGGCGTTGCGACGAGCCATCCGCTGCACACTGACGGCGAGCACGATAGTCAGGATAACCGGGAGGTCCTCGGGGACGATGGCGACTGCTGCACCGACCGCGAAGGTGAGGAGGGTGGCGAGATCGTCGCCGCGTGCCAGACCGATCGCTCCGATGGCGAGGATACCGGCGAGAACGACCAGTGCGACCGTGCGGGCGAAGCGTGCGAGCTGCTGCTGGAGCGGTGTCGGCGGAGCGACCTCGCGTTGCGCGACTGCCGCTATCCGCCCGACCTCGGTGCGGGTGCCGGTTGCGACCACCACACCTCTCCCTCGGCCGCTGGTCACGATCGTGCCGAGGTAGGCCATGCAGGTGCGATCGGCAACGGGTGTGTCGGGATCGACTGGATCGGTGCGCTTGGCGACCGGTACCGACTCGCCGGTCAGAACCGATTCATCGATCATCAAGGCGACGGTCGCGAGCAGCCGGAGATCAGCTGGTACCCGCATTCCCGACTCGAGGAGAACGATATCACCGGGAACCAGGCGTTCACTCTCGACGATCTGCTCGACACCGTCGCGAAGCACCCGGGCCTTGGGCGAGAGGTAGCGCATGAGCGAACGGATGGCCGATTCGGCACGCCACTCCTGGATGAAGCCGAAGAGCGCATTGATCGCTAAGGCCGCGACGATGACGCTCGCGTCGACCCACTCGCCGAACGCGCCCGCGACGACGGCGGCCAGCCCCAGCGCGATGATGAGTGGGCTGGCGAACTGGTGCAGAAGAATCAGCAGCGGGTTCGGCGGTGGAACCTCTGCCAGGCGATTGGGGCCGAAGTGTGCCAGACGGCGACGTGCTTCAGCGGAAGAGAGCCCCTGCAGCGTGGTTACCAGCGCGCGGAGCGTCTCCTCCGGTGAGAGCGCATGCCAGGAACGATCGAGCTGGAGTTCTGCTCTCGGCTGGTCGATCCCGCCGGCCTCCATCGGCCTCACTCGCCGCTAACCATGAGACGGTCGAGAACGTGCAACGGCCTTCAATATGTCATGCCGCGTCACGATACCGACCAACCGACCGTCGCGCAGGACCGGCACGTGCCGGACGTCGCGCTCGACCATGCGTTCGGCGAGGTCGCTCAGGGTCATCTCCTCGGTAGCGGTGATCTCCGGTTCCCGCGCGATGTCACCGGCTTTGAGGGAACGGGCCTCAGCGTAGAGCTGTTCGAGTCGCTCCGGGTCGATCCAGCGTCCGAACAGTTGTGGCGCCTGGAAGGCGGAAAAGGGAATCGGACGCTCCTGCATGAGGAAGTCCTCTTCGCGGATCAGGCCGATCAACTGACCGTCCGGTGCCACGACGGGGATCGCGCCGATCTGATGCTCGAGCATGAGACGGGCGACCTGTTCGAGCGTCGCATCCGGTCCCACCGTAACGGGAGAAGGAGTCATGATGTCGCGAACGCGCAGCGTCTGAGGCCCCTCCGCGGTTTCCTCCACGATCCGCCGGGCCGCTCGTGGTCGGTGGAGGAGCAGCGGTACAGCGCTCGCGTGGAGGACATGTTCAGCGGTCGATCCGAGGAGGACACGGCGAACACCGCTCATGCCGTGGGTGCCCATGGCGATGAGGCCAGCGTGCCGGCGCGCCGCTTCGGCAGCGATCGTCTCGGCCACCGGACCGTGCGCCAGGCTCCAGTCGACGCGATAGCCACGAGAGCGGATGCGCTGCGCCACGCCTTCGAGGTAGCGCTCCCATTCGGCGGGCTGCTCGTCGTCGGTGAGCACGTGCAGCAAGTGCAGGTCCAGCGGTTCGGTGCCGTGACCGAGGAGTTGAAGCGTCGTGTCGATCGCCTCTTCGGCGAGCGACGAGCCGTCGAGGGGGACGAGCACCGGGGAGAGATGTACGATCGCGTTCGGTGCCGGCACCGGCACGCGGGCGCGGACGACGATGAGCGGTTGGCGGACTCGCTGGGCGACGGTGAAGGTCACACTCCCGACGAGTAGCCTGGCGACGCCAATGCGGCCATGGCTGCTCATGACCAGGGCGGCGGCCTGCCGCTCATCGGCGAACGCCACGATTTCCTTGGCCGGCTCACCGATCCGTGCCTCGACGTGGTAGGGGACATCGGTGAGTGTCTGCGCGAGTTTCTCGATCGCTTCGCGGCGCTGGCTGAGCCAGCGCTGGACGAGCTGGTCGACCTGTTCTCCCTCCGCTTCGAGATAACTCCGCAAGGACTCGGTGATCTCGACGACGGAGAGCAGGACGATCCCCGTGCCGAGACGTTGGGCGATCGCCCGACCGTAGGGGATCGCACAGTGCGTCACGCGCTCGGGATCGAGATAGGTCGGAAGTATCGGAACGACGACCGGTCCTGCCATCGGTCAGCCCCTCCCCTGCCAGTCGATCCTTTCTAGGCTGTAGCCTAGCATGTTTTGCTGGAACCGTCGCGACGGAACTCTGGATGCGCTGCGGTGTCTCTCGAGGATCGCCGGCTGTGACGAAGCCGGCGCACGACTCGTCGCTGATACCGGTTGGCAGCAGGCTGCAAGTGTGTAATACTGTAATTGCTGCAATTGACGGAAGGAGCGAGCGATGCAGCGAGATCCTTTTGCAGCGGAGATCCAGGCCTGGTTCGCTGGTCGCCTGCCGGAAGGCTGGTTTCTCGAGCCACCAGAGATTCAGTACGACCGGGACGAGATCCTCGTCGTCGGCCGGTTGCCCGAACCGGCGCTTCCCGAGGGGGCGAGCGACGAGCAGCGGCAAGCCGCCTGTGCTGCTCGCATCCATCGCTTCCGCGAGGAGACACGCGGACAGCGCATGCGGATCCCGAGCGAGGCCGAGTACCGCTTCGGGCGGACGGTGGCGTGGGGTGCCG
>BEID01000085.1 GCA_002898975.1 bacterium HR27
GGGGGCCTTCCTCGAGGCCCTGGCCCATCCCCAGACCCGGCTTCACCACCTTCCCCGGCTTGGGGGTTGGCTATGGCGAAGGCCGGTCCTCCTCCTCGCCTGGCTTTACGCCCTTTGGGCCCTGATCGCCGCCCGCTTCGCCGTAAGCCCGGGCTTTGCCCTTCTGGGAAGCCCGGAGGGCCTCGGGGACGGGGCCTTGTGGGTTTTAGCCCTGGTGGGGGTGGCCACCCTGGTCGCCCTTAGGGCCGAGGAGGACCCGGCCGTCCTCCCCCTGGTCTTGCGGGCCCTTCTCCTTGCCGGGGGGCTTCTTGCCCTCTTGGCCTTTTTTGAGGTCGCCACCCATAAGCGCGTGGCCGGTACCCTTACCGGGGTCCTTGACCCTTCCGTCCTCCCCCAGGTGAACTTTGGCTCTAAGGGGCATCTCGGGGGGTTTTTGGGCATGGCCTTGGGGGTGGCCCTGGGGTCCGCCTGGGGGGTTTTGGCCCTCCTTTTGGGTTTCGGGGTGGGCCTCACCTACAACCGGGCCTCCCTGGTAGGCCTTTTCCTAGCCTTGGGGTCGGCCTGGGCGGGAAAGGGGGCGAGGGCCCTTAGGGTCTTCCTCCTGGCCTTCTTGGGCCTTCTTCTGGGGCTTGGGGCCACCCGCCTCTTTCTGCCCTCCGGGGCCAAGGCCCTGGCAAGCCCCTCCAGCCTAGAGCAGCGCTACTACGGCTGGAAGGCTGCCCTTAGGGGAATCGCCGCAAGGCCCCTCTTTGGCTTTGGGGCTGCGGGGTTCCACTTCCAATGGCCCCTCTACCTTGAGGAGGAAGAGCTTAGGCATTTCCTTAGGATCATGTGGGGGGCGGAGGAGGTGCTTAGCCGTGGGACGAACGGCCAAGGCATGCCCGTCTTCCTCATCCGCGACCGGGAGGGCCAGGTTAGGCTCTTGGCGGTCCAGGGTTTCAAGGCCCACAACGAGTTTTTGGACCAAGCCCTTCTCTTTGGGCTGCCCGGGGCCTTCCTCTGGCTTCTCCTCTACCTTCTGGCCCTGAGGCAAACCTGGGCCACCCCCTTAGGGGGCGGGCTTTTGGCCTATTTCGGTTTCCTCCTCTTCTGGTACGCCGTCTTTTACGCCCTGGGGGTGCTTTGGGTCCTTTTGGGCCTTGCGGCCACGCAAAAGACCCCCTTAAGGCGGATCCCCACCCCCTAGGGGGTGGGGAGGGGGGAACCCGAGCCTAGGGAAGGGTGGAAAGCAGGCCCGTGGCGCCCTTGAGGCTGAGGGTGATTTTGGGGTCCAGGCCCTGCCACTCCACGGTGCAACCCGTAACCGCAGCCGGCCTGGCGCCAAAGCCCGTCATGCAGTCCGAGGTCACGCGAAGCGTACCTTGAGGGAGGTGGGCGGGGCCCCGGTCCTGGGGTCCCGTAGGGCTTCAAGATACGCTGACGCGTGACCCAGGCTTGCGGCCACGCTCCTTGCGTAGCCTAGGCCCGCAGCCAGATTGGCCCTTTGCCTTAAGGGTTCCAGGTACCAAAGCAAAAGGCCGAGGAGAACCCCTAGGATGGCCACCGCCAGGAGAAGCTCCAGTAGGGTGAAGCCCTTTCGGTCCACCCTTGGCCTCCTTTTAGGCCCAAGGGGCCGGGCCCTTCTGGCCCGGCCCCTGGGCGAGGGGTTTACTACTGGAAGCTGAACTGCCCGGTAGCGCTATCAAAGGTGATATTAGTGTACCGGGCCGCGCCCGAGGCGAGCGAGGCGGCCACGGTAAAGTTGATGCTGTCAGCCTTAGCGCTAACCGTGCAGTTGGACATAAAAGCCGGTGGGTTAGAAACAAAGTTCGTGCAGTTGCCCAACTGGGGCAGCTGCCCGGTCAGGGAGTTCCGCTCCGCCTCCACCGCGGTGGCCACGTTGCGGATGTAGCTTTGCGCGGCCACGGTGTTGGCGTTTTTCCTGGCGTTCAGGAGGTTAGGGATGAGGACGGCGGCCAGGATGGCGATGATGGCGATGACGATCAGGAGCTCAATCAGGGTAAAGCCTTTTGCGTTACGCATAGGTTTCTTACCTCCTTAAGGTTTCCCGCGCTCTTATGGTATTGCGCGGCCATGAGTGCCTGTAGCCGAAAACCGCCTCTAACCACCGGTTTCTCGTCCTTCTCCTCCTCTCACCCCCTTTCTCCCCTTAGTCTGGAGCGCCGGTACCTTTTCGTCAAGCCCCCCAGGGGCCACCCTCAGGATGGGGGAGGGGTGTGAAAGGGGTGTGAAAACCCCATGTTTCACCGCCGGAAGGTTACCCTGGGAGCAGGGCCTCCATCCGTTTCAATCTGGGGAAGGTCAGAGTTCTCCGCATTGGAGTTTCGGATAGAAAACTGCCCGCCCCCGTTTCTGATGGTGCCCCCGATGCTTACAGCACCGCCGATAAAGGTTCCCGTGCCGTTGAAGGTGATTTGTCCACCTGCCCACATGAAGGCGTGGGTATCTGCCCTGCCGTTAAAGGTGATATCCCCCTGGCTGATGATGGCTAGGGCACGGTTGTTGAGAAGGTTTGCCCGTCCATTGAAGGTAATGGCCTGAATGCTGGCAATAGTGGAGTCCCCTTGGAAGAGGGCTTTGTTGTTTAGGTTGATATTGCCGTTTGTGAAAAACTTGCTGTTGGTGGCCTGGACATCACCCAGATTCAGACCGCCTTGGGCGGCTACCTTCACGTCCTGAAGATTGGCCGATCCGTTAACCTGGAAAGTACCTCCCACATAGAAGGTCGCGCTGTTAAGAGTGGTACCGCCCGGCAGGGTGACGTTACCCTGTACGCAAACCCTTAAGCCGGAGAGCAAGGGAAGAACCTGCCTCAAGAGCGTATTGGTATCGTTTCCCACAGGCGTGACGTTTCTTGCAATGAGAAACCGAGTTAGTTCTGTGGGTTGGCCGGGGTCTAAGGAGGTGAACTCGACCTGGCAAAGATTTTTTTGGCGGGCATCGGGGATTACGCTGGACACCCGCACGCCAAGGGCCTGCTCGCTAAGGTTGTTCACGTTTGGGGTGGTAATCCGGTAGGCCTGGTCCCAGCGCTTGATCTCCCTGGTGATGGCGTCCTGGCACGTAAAGGTTGGATCAGAAGGTTGCTGGTAGACGGGGCATACCTGGTAGCGGGGCTGGTTGCCTTGGCAAACTACACGGTTAGTCCCTGAAGCGTTGCACTGGGTGTCACCTACCCCGGCTCCACCCGTGATGGGGGGAGGAGAAACCTGGTTCAAGTTTTTACAGTTCTGCCCGTTCTCGTCACAAACCTGAATTTGGCCAGAGAGATTCGCATATCCCTTGTCGGCATGCAAGCGGCTTGCGTGGAGATCTACGCCCCCGTTGACCGTGATGCGTCCGCCGCTTATCCACCCATTCCCGAACAGGGGGTTCTGGCGTTGGGTGGGAATAACTTCTATCCGCACCTCGGCTACGGCCGCGTGCCTTGCCTGCTGAAAGGTGCCGGTGCTTTCTATGCGGTACTTTTCTCCGGGTACGAGGGGTGTGATGGTACCCGTGTAGCCGTTACCGCTCACGGAACGAGTTTCAGCGAAGTTAGGGTTTACTCGCAGATAGGCCAAGGCGTGGTCGATCCCAGCCTCGGCCCGCTGGCGGGCTACGGCCTGCTGGGCCAGGTTGCGGCCCGTGGAAAGGTTGGCCTCAGCGAGGTAGCTCATCCCCAGAGCCATCATCAGCACGGCCACCATGGCCACGAGGACGCTAACCAGCGCAATCCCTTTTTTCGTCATTTCCTCACCTCCTACCTCATCAGATTTGGGGTCTGCACCAGCACAAGCCTCTCCGCTACCGGCCTGCCATCCCCGCCCGCGGAGGAAGGGAGATCCAGTTGAGCCTTTAGGCTGTTCCCATTAGGAACCGTAGTCCAGGCAATCGTATCCCCTGGAGTAAAGCCCCTTGCCCCCGTGCGCAAGGGGGACTGAACCAAAAGGTAAAGGGCTAGGGCCTCCACCTTGGGATTGGTGCCTTGAGGGCCGGCGTTCACTGTGAGATCGGTTGCGGACCAGTTTCCTCCAGATAGGTAGGCGATGCGGAAGTGTAAAACCCCATCCAGTACTGGGTGGGTGGCGGTTGGGGTGCAGGTTACTCCGGGACAGACACCCCAGTAAAGGGTACCTCCGTCCAGCTTGTACTGGACAGTCCGGACCTGGTTCATGGTGGCGGTGGAGCAGAAGATCTCCATCCCACCCTCACAGAAAAAGCGAAGGGTCAGGGTGTTCCCCCCTTGCACGACCAGGGGGTTTCCTGCTTGCATCTGGTATCCCGCCAGGTACACCTCCCGGGCCAGGACTGTGGCGGTGAGGCTTAAGTCCTCGGCTAAGAGGGCCAGGGCCCTCTGCCCCCTTTCCAGGCGGGAGGAGGATTGGGTAAAGGCCAGCACGGCTCCCAGGAGAAGCCCAAGGATGGCCAGGGCTACCAGCAGTTCCACAAGGGAGAAGCCATGGTTCCGTTTCATGGCACGTACACCACCGTTTCCAAGGTCATTCGGGGCCTATTTGCGGGTACCTCAAGGGTTATCCGGTAGGCCCTTGGGTTGCTGACACCCGTTGTGCAGTTCAGGGAGGTTCCGTTGAGGGAGCACGGGATGTACTGGCACGAGGCGCTGGTGCCTCCTAAGGAGAGGGTCTGGGTGCAACGGCCAGGAATGGAGGTGGGGTTTGCCCTCAGTGTCTCCAGGAAGTTTTGCGCTTCCCGCACCATGGCCTGGGTAATTCGTCCCTGGGCGGAGGCTCGCAGGCTGGTGATCTGCAAACCGGTGAAGGCCAGAAGCACGATGGCGAGCACCCCGATGGCCAGGATCACTTCTAGAAGGGTAAGTCCTTGGGCACGCATACTTCACCTCAGTGGATGCGCCCACTGGCCTCCAAGGTGAGGGAGCGGGTTCGGTTCCCCATGGCTAGGGTGAACTCCTTCTTGGTTTCATCACCGGGACGTCCCAGGGCGTTGAGGGTAAAGGAACCTGGGACTGGAGCCTGGAGGGTGGCCCCGTAGTTTTGAGGACGGAAGCGGGCCAGGGTCTGACTTCCCACCTTCACCAGGAGCTCCCCGTTCGCCATTTCCACGGTGACGGCATCCCCCCGGCGGATGGCCTCGGTGCGAGCGGTTTGGAGGGCTTTTTGCAGCTCCGTGGCCGCCGCCTGGAGGCGGTATGCAGGAGCAAAGTTGCTGTAGCCCAGGAGACCCACCACCGCAAGGATGCCGAGGACCACCAAGAGCTCAAGCAGGGAAAAGCCAGACCTCATCGCTTCCCACTATGAGGCCAGAGGAGGGGGAGCACATCCCCCGTCTGGGGGATTAGCACTGGCCTCCTGGAGATTCCCGCACCCGACCTGCCAAGCTGAGACAGAGGGCGGTGGCGTGGCCAGCGGTGCGCACCACCAGCCCGGCCCCGGTGTTCAGTTGCCCCAGAGCGTTAAAGCGCAGGCCGGGGTGGAAGCCGGAGCGAAGCTCTAGGGTGGAGCTTTGCAGGATTAAGGTGCGCAAGGGAGCCTCGTTTGGATCACAGTCGCTATTGTGGTTCGTATCCAGGCAGGCTAGGAGGCGGTTTTCCTGCCCATGGGGTTGCACCACGGCCACCATGGTTCCCCGCCGGATGGCCTCGGTGCGGGCACCTTGGAGGAAGGCACGGGTTTCAGAAACGGCCGCCCGGTGGCGGTAAACGCTGGCTTGAAGGGTGCCGGGGAGGAATAGAAAGACCACGCCAAGGAGGGCCAGGACCACCAGGAGTTCCAACAAGGTAAACCCCCGCATCCTCATCTGGGGGCAGTATACCTGGCGCTACGTCTTTGCCTGGGCACGAAGAGGTATGATGTCCCCATGCCTGAAGTCTATATCGTATCCGCGGTGCGCACCCCTATCGGGAAGTTTGGGGGGGCCTTGAAGGGCGTAAGCCCGGTGGAGCTGGGGGCCCATGCCATGCGGGCAGCCTTGGCCCGGGCGGGGGTGGAGGGGAAGGAGTTGGACCTGTACGTGTTCGGAAACGTGCTCCGGGCCGGGCATGGGCAGCTACTTCCCCGTCAGGCCGCCTTGAAGGCAGGTATCCCCAAAGAGGTGGACGGCTACCAGGTGGACATGGTCTGCGCCTCGGGGATGATGGCGGTCTTGAACGCCGTGCAGTTCCTGCGCACGGGGGAGGCCCACCTGGTCTTGGCCGGGGGGATGGAGTCCATGAGCCAGGCGGGGTTCTACCTTTCCCACCGGGCAAGGTGGGGGTACAAGTTCCTCATGGGGGCTCCGGAGAACCTCC
>BEID01000086.1 GCA_002898975.1 bacterium HR27
CGGAGCCAGACGCACAGAGCCAGACGGATGACGGCAGGGCACGGAATAACACACCAGCGCTGAGGAGAAGCTACCTCGGTCGCTGGCAAGTGGGCAGGCGCAACGAGCCCGGCTGGTCGCGAGACTTCGGGTAGGCGATGTCCGACGCCCTTCTTGTCTACCGGTTAATCAGACTAGAGGGTGACCGTCCCCATGCCGAAAACGCACCTCCTTGTCACAGCCATTGCAATAATTTCTTCATATTTCGCCACCTGGGGTATGGTATAGTAGTGGTGCTTAGGTGCGATCGGATCAGTGGGGCAAGATACCGGGTCGCTCCTGCATGGGGCTGTGCGTCTCGTTCGTTGGAGGTGCGCAATGTTCGACTTCGAAGACTACGTGGAGACCGAGACCGCTATCGCCGTCTTGGCGACGGCACTCATCTTGTCGCCGCGTGCCCGCCGGACCCTACGTCGGGGTCTCGTCTACGGTCTAGCCGGTGCGTTGACCGTTGCCGAAGCTAGCCGCTCACTGCTCCGCGGCGTTCGCGAAGGGTTCGCCGCTGCCACGACTCGCGTCCGCTCAGCTTCGATGGTCAACCCGCAGTGAGGCGGAGGGCACGATGAGCGAGCAGGAACGGACCGATCAGGCTATACCTGCGTCTCCGGATTCCGCTGCTCCGGGTGAAGAGCCGAGCGAAGCGGAGCCAGCTCCGCACCGCTCCCCTCGTCGCAGTGGTCGCCGGGCTACTGCACAGGAGACCACCGTGGCAGCGACGAACGGTGCGACGGCCGGCTCGAGCGAGGAGGTAACGGTACCGCCGCAGGTGGTGCGGGCCGAGCAGTTGCTGGAAGCGGCGATACTGTGGGCCGTTGCAATCGGGAGCGTCCTCGCTCGGCGCGGGCGCTGGCTGGTAGGGCGTGCTCGCGAGGAGATGGAAGACATCCTCGCCGAGGCAGAGGTCTTGCACCGTCAGTGGCAGAGCGCTCGGCAGGCGCCCCAGCAGCACGAGCGTTGACCGCGACAGAGACTCGAGGACGTCCCCGTTCGACGGATACTCGTCAGGAGGGAGTATCGCTCGACCGATGACAGCCGATGCTCCTCAGGTACGGGTTGTCCATCGGCTACCCGGGCGTGTGCGCTTCCGGATCGACGCCACGGAGCGGCTCCCGGCCGAGCAGATCACGCGGGCTCTTCGCCTTCCCGGGATAGTGTCCGTGCGCACGAACTCGGATACCGGGAGCGTTCTCGTCACGTTCGTGCCGGATCGGATCGACGAACAGGAACTCCTCGCCACGCTCACCAGGGAACTCTCCGGCGATCCCTCGGCCCCGAGTCGCGCCCACCATCATCCACCTGTGCACATCGAGCACCGCACCCAGCGTCGTACCGCTGAGGGCCGAGAGCGACTACGCGTGCGCCTCGCCGTCAGGGGGCTCGAGGGCAATCAGCACCTCGCGCAGGTCATCGAGCGCGAACTCGCTCGCTTCGCCACCGTCACAGTCCGCGCGAGTGCCATCACCGGGCGTGTGCTGGTCGAGCATGACCCCGAAACAACCCCGCTCGATCAGCTCCTGGAGACAATAACCGGCATCGACCTTCCCGAACTGGTTCTCCCGAGTCAGCGCACCGTCACACCGACCGATCGGGCTCCGCTGTACTATGCGGCCTGGCGTGCCACTGCTAGTGCTACAGCACTGGGTCTTTTAGCGGTGCGGCAGCTCCTGGGCGGTACCGGCCATCTCACCTCGAACCCTCTCCCGGTCTATATCGCCGACGCGGTAACGGTCTTACGTGGCTTTCCCCAGTTGCGCGAGGGTCTACGGCGTTTGCTTGGCCCCTTCGCAGCCGATATCCTGACGAGTTCGGCCAGTATCGCCAGCCAAGTGGCGAGTAACCAACAGCTTGGGCTTCTCGTCAGCCTCAGCGAATCGCTCCGCCTCCTGTCAGCTCTGCTCCCCTGGCGCCGTGCCTGGGAGCGCTACGAAGCCATGGCCCTGAGGAACTCTCCCGCTCGGCCAGGGGAACAGCGTACGCTGCGGCGCGGTGAGCGCGCCCCGTTCGCACTGCGCGTCTCCCATGGTTCGGTAACGATACTCGCGCCGGACTGCTCCATCCGGACTGTCGAACCCGAGCAGACTGTTCCGAGCGGCGCGCTCCTGCTCGATGGCGAAGTGAGTGGGTCTGTAGAGCTGCCCGACCGGAGCCCCGCATTCGCCGCTGGCGCACCCAAGCCGGTGCTCCTCGAGCGCTATCTCCGCCTCATCACCCCCCTCGCCTTCGCCTACGCCGGACTCGTTGGTCTGTTCACTCGCTCGCTCGGAGCAGCTGCCCGTGCACTGGTGCTGGTCAACGCACGTTCAGCGCTCATCGGAGCCGAAGCTGCCGACCTCGGAGCAATCGCCCGTAGCATACGGAATGGCGCCCTCTCGACAGTTCTCCGCTCGAACCGGCGAATCACCTCGCCGACCGTAGTCGTACTCGATCATCCCGCTCTGCTCACGCACGGCTTCGAACTCGACCGCTGTCTCCCGCTGGATGAGCAGCTGACGGTCGCAGACGCGCTGATCGCCGCAGCAACGCTCGCTCAGCGTACCCCCTGGCGTTCCGCTTTTCCTCAGCCGACGCAGGACCCCCAGATCAACGGTCTCGACCGGTCGAGCCTACGACTCGAACCTCGGCCGCTCGCCCCAGTCCCCGGTGTGCCGGAGACTTCCCTCCTCGATGCTCCTGTCATCCTCACGCTCGAATCGGCGCAGGAGGGGCGTCCTCTCGCCCTCTATACCCTCCGCCCGAGCGTCAGCGAGCAAGCACGCATCCTTAGCCGGGCCTGCCGAGCAGCTCGCATACGACTGATCGTTCGCCTCGATGAGCGACGACGCCTACCCTGGCTCCAGCTACCCGGTCTCGAGTACGAACCGGCGGCAGACGCAGCACAACTCGTCCAGCGACTCCGTGAGCGTGGTGAAGTCGTCCTCTTCGTCACCGACGGGGTAAGCGGGAGCAGTGGTTTGACGTCGAGTCACCTCGGCGTCCTGATCGCATCCAGTCGCCACCCGCTGGACATTCCTGCCGACCTGATCGTTCCTGATCTTGGCACCGTTGCAGCGCTCCTCGAAACCGCCCAACGGCGCGACCAAGCCGTGCGCGACAGTGTTGTCCTCTCGCTGGCTGCGAACGTCGTCTCGCTCGGTATCGGCTTTGGTTTGGCGCCACCGCCGGTTCTCGTCAGCCTTCTCGTCAGTGGTAGCGCGTTCCTCGCACTGGTCGCGGGTTGGGTTCGTCTGTGGGGAGGGACCTGTCGAACGACCCTACCGTTCGTCGAACCTGAACCGGAACGGTGGGCGGCTCTTCCACCCGAAGCGGTACTCCAGAAGCTGCGCAGTCGACCGGAGGGCCTCTCGGATGCCGAGGCGAGGCAGCGGCGTACTGCAATACCGGTGGAAACGGGCGAGAACCCGTGGCTCCGGGCACTGATCAGCCAGGCGAGTTCGCCACTTCTGGCTATCATGGCTGCGGGCGCCGGACTGTCGCTGGCGGTCGGTGCTTCGCTCGATGTGGCGATCATCCTGGCGACGCTCCTGTTCAACGTCGCTATCGGAGTTTGGCAGGAAGAGCGTGTCTCCCGAGCGACTGCCCAGCTGGCCGAGCTGAGCACACCACCTGCGCGCATCCTCCGGAACGGTGAGGAACGGTTGGTCCCAGCCAGTGAGGTGGTGCCTGGTGACATCATCCTCTTGAACTACGGGGATCGGGTACCAGCGGACGCGCAACTCCTCGAGGCGGACAACTTGCTCGTGGACGAGTCAGCCCTCACCGGGGAGTCGTCGCCGGTAGTCAAGGATGCAGCCGCAGCCGACGAGCGCGCCATCGTACTGGCTGGTTCTGATGTCATCAGTGGCACTGGGCGGGCGGTCGTCGTCGCCGTCGCTGAGGAGACACGGCTCGGCGCGACCAAGCAGGCACTGCAATTCATCCAAGAGGACAGCGAAGTGCTCGCCGCTCGCCTGGCTCAATTCACCCGGCTGAGCCTACCCGTATCAGTCGGTGCGGCTGCGCTGGTAACAGCCGTCGGGATCCTACGTGGTGCTCCGCCCGGTCCGCAACTCGCTCTAGGCGCTAGCCTGGCGATCGCAGCTGTCCCGGAGGGATTGCCGCTCTTGAGTCGGTTCAGTGAAGCGGCGACCGCTCGCCGCCTCGCACGGCGCGGCATCCTCGTCCGGCGGATCTCGGCCGTGGAGGCACTCGGTCGCGTGAACGTCGTCTGTGTCGACAAGACGGGCACCTTGACCTATGGCAAGCTCCGCGTCCAGAAAATCGCCGCACCTAACCGTATCGAGTCGCTCAGCCGTAACTGCTCCGATGCGGCACGAGCTGTGCTCCTATCTGCCGTTCTGGCCAGTCCCCGAGCCGAATCGGTGCAGACGCTTGTGCACTCGACCGACGCGGCGATCTTCGAAGCAGCCCAGGAACTCGGTCTGGCGGTCAATAACGGGCAAAACCGCTATGACGAGTTGCCGTTCGATTCGCTCCGTCCCTACCACGCAGTTCGCTATATCGATCGAACGGTCATCAAGGGGAGTCCCGAGTTCCTCCTGCCGCGAGTCAGTCGCGTCCGGTTCAGCGACGGTACGACCGTTGCGAACGATACACAACAGTCAGTTGCCTTGCACGAGACAGCGTTGGCACTCGCTCGGGAGGGTCTTCGTGTCCTGCTCGTGACTGAGGGTTCTCCAGAGACGGCACTCGAGGATCCACGCGATCTTGTCGCCCTCGGTTTCGTAGGGATCGCCGATAGCTTGCGTCCGGCCGTTGCCGAAGCCGTTCGGCGGTGCCAGGAGGCTGGCGTCCGGATCATCATGATCACAGGCGACCACCCGCTTACCGCCGAGGTCATTGCTCGCCGAGCCGGTCTGCCTGTCCACCCCGACCAGGTTCTGACAGCCACTGACCTGCGTGAACTCGACGATCGCACCTTGTCCGAAAAGCTAGCCACGACGACCGTTGTCGCTCGGGCCACGCCGCTCGACAAGCTGCGCATCGTCCAACTGCTCCGCGCCCGCGGCCAGGTGGTTGCCATGACTGGCGACGGCGTCAACGATGCGCCGGCACTCCGGTTGGCCGATGTCGGGATCGCGATGGGTTGGGGCACAGCAGTGGCGCGTGAGGCAGCCGATCTGGTCCTCGTCGACGATGACTTCGCGGCGGTCGTCGATGCACTCATCGAGGGACGTCGCTTTTGGCGGAACATGCGACGAGCTGTGGCGCTGCTGCTGGGTGGCAACTTGGGCGAGCTGGGGATGATCGCCATTCCTGCCCTGGTCAATGCCTTCCCCCCACTGAATACCCGCCAAGTGCTCATGGTCAACCTCATCACCGATGTTCCCCCAGCACTTGCGATCGCCTTCCAAGAGCCACGCCACCGCCGCTTAGTCGACCTCGCCCGCGAAGGGGAGGTCGCGCTCGATCGCTCGCTGCGCATCGACGTCTTCCGCCGCGCAGCTGCGACCGCCCTGCCTGCCGCCGTCGCTGCCCTTTGGGCTTCCCGGGCAGTGCCAGCTGAAGCCAGCACCATCGGGTTCGCTTCCCTCGTGCTCGGCCAACTCGCGCAGGCCATCGAACTCAGTGCGACCGGAAGCGGCCTGACACCGTCCCTGCTCTCCAGCATCGCCGCCTCAACAGCGGTCTTGGCCGCCACGCTCGCTGTCCCACCACTCCGCACTGTACTCGGCCTCTCACCACTCAGCCCGACTGGTCTTTTCGCCGTCGGTTCGGCCACTGCGGCGACGATTCTGGTGAGTCGCCTCACGACGCTGATCGTCCGCGAGCTGCCCGCTCCGGCACCGGCATTCGCTGCCCCAGTGACGGCCTGAACCGCTGGATTCACGGTTCACGGGGAATTGCGAGCGCTGCCTGGCTCGATGGCTGATTTTTAACGCGCTGGTCAAAACTCGTGCTCCCATCCGGCTATTCTCCAACCAGGAGCGATGAGGGTGAGGAGCACGATGGCCGAACTGTTGACCGTACGCGAGCAGCCACGAGGATCGCGTCCGACAAGCTTCCCGGGCACGATGTCACGCCCAGCGGGAGCCTACGCTTCCGGCTGGCGTGTCGGTTATGCTGCTGGCCAGCTGTGGTGCCGCCTGCGTAGGCGTGCGGCTCCGTCGCTTGGCGACACCGTCCCATTAGCACCCAGCCCGCCGATGGATGATCGGGTCGTGCCGGTGCACCCGCGCGTGTTGTCCCGGTTCGAGGCAGCCACCCGCC
>BEID01000087.1 GCA_002898975.1 bacterium HR27
GGAGACGACCAGAGTATGCTCGAAATCACGACAGACGACCTCGTCCGTCTCGCTCGGGCGACCGTGGCACCGATCGCCAAGGAGAGCTGATCGTTCCGCACTACCGGCGCTGTTCCCCACGCTGCGCGAGAAAAGCCTCGACCGCCTCGCGCGTCGGCACCGCATCCGGTCCGACACCCTGCACCTTGAGGGCAGCGGCGGCAGCAGCCATCTTGGCGGCCCACAGCGTCGGTTCTCGACGAGCCCGCAGTGCGAACAGGACAGCAGCGAAGACATCACCGGCGCCGGTATCGTCCCGCACCGGTACAGGATAAGCCGGGATGTCATAGGAGCGGCCACGATCGATGACCGTAGCACCTTCCGGTCCGCGGGTGATGGACACGATGCCGCGCTGGGCGATCGCCTCGATCTCGTCACGAGCGAGCGTGTGTTCGATCGTACTCAGCACGAATCCGTCGACTCGCGCCACGAACTCCAACGGCAAACGCAGCGGAATCAGCCGCACCCGACCGCCCTGACGTGGCCACTGGCGCATCCACCCCTGCGGCGTCGTCCCGAGAAACTCCGGACTCACCCGGCTTGCCTGGCGTGGATCGATCTCCTGGGCGACGGGCGCGAAATGGATGACGGGCGCTGACCGCCAGGTGGGGGGCAAGCCACTCAGATCGATCGGACCGGCCCACGAATGGATCGTCTGTTCGCGCCGACCTGCGACGGAGCGATTGGTGAAAACGGTCGGCACGGTGCTCTCCTGTACGATGACGGCAACCTCGCGGGAAAATCGGGCCAGGTCCTCCAGGATACCGGGCCCATATGCCTCGAAGTTTCCCCGCGTCAAGATCGCCGCATCGAGGCCGAAACGTGCTGCCGCCAGCGCGGCGTACAACGCTGTCCCGCCGAGTCTCGGCGTCCCCGTCATGGGATCCAGATCGACGGTAACATGCCCGATCGCGACGTAGTGAGGAGCACGGGGCGAGCCCACGCGAACGATCCTTTCCGAGACGCAGAGGCGGTGGGCTACGATTGGCGAGGATAGACCGTGACACGTCGCTGGTCGCCCTCGCCACTGCTCCGCGTCTCGACATCCGGGTTATCGCGCAAGGCGACATGGATGACGCGACGCTCGTTGGCCGGCATCGGCTCGAGCGTCACCGGCTGCTTGGTGCGCGCCACTTGCCGGGCCACACGCTGCGCCAGCGCGATCAATGCCTCCTCGCGCCGACTTCGATACCCCTCGACGTCGATGATCACCCGTGTCCAGGAAGGAAGCCGGCGATTGACCAGCACGTTCACGAGATACTGGAGTTGCGCGAGATGCTCGCCACGCCGGCCGATCAGCATACCTGCGTGCGGACCGTGAATGTCGATGAACACCGTTGGAGGGTCTTCTGGCCCCAGCTCGATGATGGATGGGTTGTCGACCGCGAGTACCGTGCACGAAAATCCCATGGCATGGAGCAACTCGCGCACCACTTGCTTGACGATCGCTTCCGTCTGCGCATCCGGGCGCCTGACCGTGCCGCGCGGGACCTCATCGCTGCCGAGCGGCGTGACCCGAACCAGCGCCTCACCTCCGTACGGAACGTTGTCCACGAGCACCTCAACGTGGACACGTTCACGCGGTAACCCCAACTGCTCGAGAGCGAGTCGAACCGCCTCGTCCACTGACCGTGCCTGAATCTCGACGGCCTTTTTCTGATTCTGCACCATCACCGCGCCCCTGTCCCCCGTTGTCCCGGTCCAGCGGGGCACGCTGCGCGACCCGAGCTCCACTTAGCTCTGGCGCTTGCCGCGTGGCCGTGATCGCCGCGGCACCAGCGCCTCCGGATCGAGCGGCGGTTGCTTTTCGGTCGAGGGCTCGACGGACATAGGCGGCTGACGCGCATCACCGTCAGCCGGGGACGCCGTCCCGGGCTGGCCCTCTTGCTGCAGCTGTGCCTGCTGGAGGAGCCGGCCGAAAAGACCACCACTCCGTTGCTGCTCGGCCCGCTTCTTCGGATCGACGTAGCCTAGTCGCCGGTGCTCGGGCAACTCGGGCAAAAAGGGAAGCCAATCGCGCATCGCACCCCAGCCGGTAATCAACCACTGCTGCACCACGCTATACAGTGCAGAAACCACCCAGTACAACACTGGACCAGCAGCAAAGTTCCAGCCGAAGAGCACCACCATCGCTGGCATGAAGAGCATCATCGAATACATCATCTGCTGCTGCGGGTCATCGAAACGACGCATCCCTGCCGGTCGTGTCATTCGTGTCTGGATGAACTGGAACAAACCTGCCAGGATCGGCAAAATATGCAGCGGATCCGGCTTCGAGAGGTCGGGAACCCAGAGGAAACCATGCGCCCACGCACCGACCTGACTCATCGAGAGGTTACGAATCGCGAAGTACAAACCGAAGAAAATCGGAATCTGCAGGAGCATCGGCAAGCAGCCCGACATCGGGTTGATGCCGTGCTCCTGATACAGCTTCATCATCTCCGCCGAAAGGCGCTGGCGGTCCTGACCGTACTTCTTCTGCAGCTCGCGGATCTTCGGCTGCAGCTCTTGCATCGCCTTGGTCGAGCGCACCGACTTGATCGTCAGAGGCAGGAGCAGCGTCTTGATGAGGATCGTGAAGAGGATAATCGCGATCCCAGCACTCCCAGTGAGTTCGGCGGTTCGCGCCAGGCCCCACTCGATCGCGTAGACGAACTGATCCCAGATGATCAACGGTTTCCCTCCGATTGCTGCATCGCTACCCGGTCGTCGCTATCAGGGGACTGGATCGTACCCACCGGGATGGAAAGGATGACAACGGAGCAGACGTCGCACCGTCAACACGCCACCTTTGATGATACCGTACCGGGCGATCGCCTCGTATCCGTACTCCGAGCAACTCGGGTAGAACCGACACGCCGCCGGCAAACCTGGCGAAATGAAGCGCTGGTAGAAACGAATGAGAAGGAGAGCCAGCTTCGTCATGTGCTCCCGTCTCCGGCCTCGGTCGCATCCCCCTCGCTGGTACGCATCAAGCCAGCGCGACGGAGGAGCGACGCGACCTGCGCTGCGACTTCATGATACGTTACGGACCGCTCCGCGAGTGCCCCCCGAGCGACGAACACGACGTCGTACCCTTGTTCGAGAACCGGATGGAAACGCCGCACCGCCTCGCGAAGCCAGCGCTTCACCTTGTTGCGCCGGACTGCCTTGCCTACCCGCTTGCCGACAGCGAATCCATAGCGATTATGCTCCAACCCGTTCGGCGCGACGCTCAGCACCAGCAGCCGATCAGCCACCGTTCGGCCGCGCCGTCGCACTCGCTCGAAATCTCGGGAGCGGCGGAGCCGCAGCCGCCGCGCAATCACCGTGAACCCTAGCGCTTGTTCGGCGTCAACTTCTTCTCATCCGAGACGGTGAGCTTCCAGCGGCCCTTTCGTCGGCGTCGCTTCAGGACCGCTCGTCCACCACGAGTGCTCATCCGAGCGAGAAAGCCATGGACTCGCTTCCGTCGCAGTCGCTTCGGCTGGTACGTCCGCTTCGGCACCGCTCAGCTCCTCACACCCTACGCTCTCTTCATCGAACACAAAAAAGCCCGCGTCGGCAGCTGCCGCCACGGCATGAGGAGTATAGCACACGTGCCCCTTCACGTCACCGCCGCGGCGACGCCATTGAGCACAGCAGCTATCCGTCGCACGAACTGCTGCCTCCCAGTATTCATGTGCCGGTTGGAAACAAAGGCCACCAGCAGGTCGTACTCTGGGTCGTACCATGCCGCGCATCCCGTTGCACCCGTGTGCCCGAAACTGCGTGGCGAAACGAGATCGACTTCCCCGAAATACCCGCCACCGACCTCGAAACCATAGCCCCATCCGGGAAGCCCGAACGTCTCCGGTTTTTGGCGTCGCGTCATGGCAGCCACGGACGCGGCGGACAGCAGTCGGCCTGGTGCATACGGTGTGAAGTGGGTGAAGAATCGCACCAGATCCTGTAGCGTCGCCACCACACCCCAGGCTGGATGCGCCAAGCGGAGGCCATACGCCGCTCCGTACATCGCCCAGGGCTCGCCGTCCCCCAGTCCACCCACCACGTGCGCCAAGCGGCTCGTCACTGCGTCGGAATCGGGCAACGGGAACCAGGTATCGGTCAACCCCGCCGGCTCGATGACGAACTCGCGCACGAGCGTGGCAAATGCTTGCCCGGTGACCCGCTCGGCAACGAGCGCGAGTATGCCGTAGCCGAGATCACTGTAACCCACCCGCGTTCCCGGAACGAAATCCAACGGCTGGTCAAGACCCACCTCCAGTAACTCGTCGAGCGGGAGACGCTGCCGCAGCAAGGTCTCGATATCCGGCGCCTCGTACGGAACGCCGGCGGTATGGGTCAGGAGATGTCGGATCGTAATCGCTCGCCGTTCTTCGTCATCGAGTTCGTCCAGCACGGTAGCGATCGGCATGCTGAGCGTCAGGAGGCCACGCTCGACGAGCGCCATGATCGTGCTGGCTGTAAACACCTTGCTGATCGAGGCAAGCGGCCAGAGGACATCTGGGCCAGCCTCCACTCCCGGCGCAGCCTGCCCGCCATACCACTCGAGAACACGCTCCCCGCGTACGACCACGAGCAACCCAGCACCGTCGATCTCCCCGCACTCGATCGCTTCCTCAATCCCCGCCACGACACGATGCAGTCGTTCTTCCATCACCACGCCCCTCGATCCCAACCGTGCCGTTCGACCTCACGATCGAACCACCCCGATTTGGCACTTTTGGGCTGTCTTCCGTACACCGGGACTAACCGTAATGCAAATGGTACCGTACGGTACACTCGCCGCTGAAGCAACCTGCCGAGGATCGAGACATGCACCAACCGTTCGAACACCACCGCGCAGAAGACTTCTTCCGTGAAGTTCTACTAACTGTCCTCCCGCTCGTTCGTGCCGATCTCGGTGGCTTCTTCGTCTTCGACGAGCGGTTCGAGCGCACGATCAGCGGGACGATCGTCGGCGAACAACCTCCGCATGCCCTTCCACCTGTCGCGGTTGCCAAGGCACCACCGGCTGCCGTTCCAGCGGAGCGATGGTTGAAGGAGCACCACCGCCCACTCCATCTCTTCCGCCCCCGTGATTGGGAACGGTTCCCTCCTCTCAATCCAGGGCTGCGCGCGCTGGCCGAGCAGGGCCGACTCGTCGGCCTGGCCATCCCGCTCGTCTGGGAAAACGACCTCATCGGTGTCGCCTACTTCTGGCGGCACCGTACTCCTTACCCCTTCACGCACCGGGAGATCCGCCGAGCGCAACGCTGGTGCCAGCTCGCCACGCTCGTCGCCGTTGCCAGCCGACTATGGGAACGCGAAGCATCACTTCGGGCGAACCTCGAGCGTCTTCTGGAGGTCGATCGCCGGTTGGAACGGATCACCAGCTTGTCCTCGCTAGGCCGGACACTGCGCGCAGCGCTTCTTGAGTTTCTCGCTCCTGCCTCGATCGCGTTCCTCCTGCGCATCGGTTCCGAGCGAGTCGAAGTGTTTTCCGACGACGTCGCCGATCCGATCCGCACACAGCTCCGTACACTGGCGCTCGAGCGACGAGTGCTGCACGACACGGGATCGGAAATCGTCGGACTGAGTCGCCCCCAGGCACGCCAGGCACTCGGACCATGGGTCGACCACCTGCCCCGCGAGGTCGCTGAAGTCCTGGCCGTGCCGATCCTGGGCGAAGGTCGGGCCCACGGCTTCCTGGTCGCCTGGGCTACCACCGTCCTAGCGACTCAGATCCTGGACCAGCAATCGAGCACGTTGCCGATCTTGATCAGGCACATTGCCACCGTCGTCGAGCGCATCGCTGCACATGCCCAGCTCCAGCAAACCAACGAGCAACTTCGCGCCCTTCTCACCGTCGCCCAGCACGTCGCCACTGCTGAGTCGACGACGGAACTGCTCACCCACGTCGAACGCGTACTGCGGGCGCACCTCCGCTACGATGCTTTGATCTACCTCGAACCCGACCGGGACAATCCCTCGCTGTTGCGGGTCGCCTGGGGAAGCGGCACCTACCCGGAGGCAGAGATCGGTAACCGCATCCCGATCGACCGCAGCCTCGCTGGCTTCGTTTACCGAACCGGGAGAGCGATAGCGCTCGCTGACTCCTGGGAAGACCCGCGTACCTTCCATCGACCCGAGCGACGTTTTCCGCTCCGTTCGGTTGTCATCCACCCGGTTCAGGTGGGAGACAAGGTCGTCGGCGTCCT
>BEID01000088.1 GCA_002898975.1 bacterium HR27
AGGGAGATGGAGCGTTGCACGAACCAGCACCGTCGAGTATACTGCTGAGTGCGTTGGCGGTGGGCCCACGTAGCTCAGGAGGCAGAGCACAATCTTGGTAAGATTGAGGTCCCGGGTTCGAGTCCCGGCGTGGGCTCCAGAAGCCGGTGTAGCTCAGCGGTAGAGCAGCTGTTTCGTAAACAGCAGGTCGTCGGTTCGAATCCGACCACCGGCTCCAAAGAAAACCGCACTACCACGAGAAACCGAAAGGACGGCCGGGGCGCGCCCCGGCCATTCTCATTTTCCCCTCTACTGCAATCGTGACTGCAGTGCGCGTGGCTGGACGGGCCGGTCCACCGGTGGTGAGCTGGTGCTCGCAACGGCGACCTCCACAGAGCAGCTGACTGTGCCTCCCAACCGAGGGATGTGCTCATGACATGGTGGCACGACTTCATCGCAACCACGCCACATGTGCCTATGCTTCGATGCTCGCCACGACAACAGTCTTTTCGACGTACAGGAACGGAAGCGAGGTCACAACTGGCGGCTGACTCGCTCGGTCTTTCCTCGTGGCAGCGGCATGGGGAGACGAGTTCCATCGGTCGGGCGGAGCGGGCAGCGCACCGACTGCTCGGGAGTGTCTGATCGTTCGGACGCGCCGACTGGTTTCCTGATGGGCCCGTGATCTATGCTGGAAGGAAAACCTGGAGGCAGTGCAGCGTCGAGTCGGTACGCAACGGAAGAAAACGATGGCTATCCAGCAGCGTACACCGCTGGCCGCACTCGGGGTTCCGCCGAGCGTGCTTCGAGAGTGGGTGCGGTCGTGGCTGCTCGAAGATGTCGGACACGGTGACGTCACCACCCAAGCACTCGTTTCGCCGGAACTCCGCGGCCAGGCTGACATCGTCATGCGCGAGGCAGGTGTCGTGTGCGGCCTGCCGCTCGTCGAAATCGTCTTCGCCGAAGTCGACGACGAGCTGGCCTGCACGGCTCTCGTTCCCGAGGGTGCCTCGGTCGCGGCCGGAACGGTGGTGGCGCGGGTCGCTGGGAGACTGACGAGCATCCTCACCGGCGAGCGTCTGGCGTTGAATCTCCTGCAGCGTCTTTCCGGGATCGCGACGACCACGCGCCGCTTCGTCGAGGTGATCGAAGGTACCGGTGCCGTGATCCTGGATACCCGCAAGACGACTCCAGGATTGCGCGCACTGGAGAAATACGCGGTCCGCGTCGGCGGTGGGCGAAACCATCGCTTCGGGCTGTTCGACGGCATCCTTATCAAGGACAATCACATCCGGGCGGTCGGAAGTGTCGGCGAGGCAGTCCGGCGTGCGCGCGAGCGGGCTCCTCATCCGCTGGCGATCGAGGTCGAAGTCACGACACTCGATGAACTCGAGGAGGCGCTCGAAGCCGGCGCCGATTGGATCTTGCTGGACAACATCGATCTGGAAACGATGCGTGAAGCGGTCCGGCGGGTTGCCGGACGCGCACGGCTGGAAGCCTCCGGTGGCGTGACGCTCGAGCGCGTCCGCACGATCGCCGAGACCGGTGTGGACGCGATCTCGGTCGGTGCGCTCACCCATTCCGTGCGTGCGCTGGACATCGCACTGGAAATCGTGGCGATCGATTCGGACTGAAGGGGGTCTCTCACTACGATGCAGCAGCAGGAACTCGTTCAGGAGATTCTCCGGCTCAAGGAGGAACGTCGTGCCGTCATCCTGGCCCACAGTTACCAGCGACCAGAGGTGCAGGATATCGCCGACTTCGTCGGTGACTCGCTCGGACTTTCGCGCGAGGCGACGAGGACTGATGCCGAGGTGATCGTCTTCTGTGGCGTCCACTTTATGGCGGAGACGGCCGCGATTCTCAACCCCGAGAAGACGGTGCTCTTGCCCGATCTCGAGGCCGGTTGTTCGCTGGCGGAGACGATCACTCCGGAGGATGTCCGTGCCTGGCGCGAGAAACATCCGGATGGGATCGTCGTGGCCTACGTCAATACCAGTGCGGCGGTGAAAGCACTGGCGGATATCTGCTGCACGAGCGCGAACGCGGTCGAGGTGGTCGCTAGCCTGCCTCCGGATCGGCCGATCTTCTTCGTTCCGGACATGTTCCTCGGTGCGCACGTGGAGCGGATCACCGGTCGCAAGCTGGACGTCTGGCTCGGTGAGTGTCACGTCCACGCCGGTATCCGGAGCGAGGACCTGGAGGCGCAACTGGCAGCGCGCCCGGACGCGGAGTTCCTGATCCATCCGGAGTGCGGTTGCAGTTCGACCTGCATCTTCCTGCGACCGGACGCGAAGCTGCTCTCGACGGAGGGAATGGTTCGGTACGCGGCACAGTCGCCAGCGCAGGAGTTCGTGGTTGCGACCGAGGTGGGCATCCTGCACCGGCTCAACAAGAAGGCTCCTGGAAAGCGGTTCATCCCCGTCCGTGAGGACACCATCTGCCAGTACATGAAGCGGACGACGCTCGAGAAGGTGTACGAGTCGCTCCGCGATCTCAAGCATGTCATCACCGTTCCCGAGGAGATCGCTGCCCCGGCTCGTCGGGCACTCGAAGCGATGCTCGCACTGGGGTGAAGGATATCCAAACGGGTCGGGAGTTCCAGGACAGGCCGACAGTGATGGCGCTCAGGGTACTGCCAGCTTAGAGCCGAGTCTGGCGCGCACTCACTGTCACCAGCGGCTGGAGCGGATGTCACGTCGGCCCTTGGGGTTAACCTGTTGTGTTGACGATCGTCCAGGTTACACGAGTGCTGCACACGACTATCAATGAGCTGGTAGTTTCTGTGCGTACTGAGAAACACTTATGTTTTGGCGCCGCGTATACGGTGGTGTATTCTACCGCTGTGTGCTGCGGAAAGAAACCTGGCTCGGGTCAGCCTGTGCTCGTGCGGCTGTGTGTGTCGCTACTCGGCACGCCGGGCGCCGAGCTTTCTTGCGGTCTCTTGTCACCGGTGCAGCGGGATACGGTGGTGTGGAGTCGATGAGTGTACTCGCAGCGAGAGGAGCGGTACCGGAGCGAGTAGCGCGAGGGACGTGCGAGTGGATGCGCTGCTCCGGTTACACCCCGCGGACAAAGGTCGAAGCTGACGAATCCGAGAAACCCCGACAGCACCGGTAACCCGCCTTTGCTATCTTCGAGATAGTATGAGGTGTTCGAGGCCTGACGGGTTACCAGTTCTAGTCGGTTGTTGGCTTCGCTGGCTCGGTAGCCTGTTTCTTCTCGGTGCTTTCCTGAGCGTGCCGCTGCCCGTGATCGTCTGCACCTGTGGCGCCGAGTTCCCCCACGCCCATGCGGCTCTTGGGTTTGACCCACACCACCATCACCATCATGGTAGTTTCACGCACGTTACCGAAAGTCACGGCTCTCAGCAAAACCCTTCCCTCGAGTCCGGTGACGAGCGGGCCTCAGCCCTCTTCCTCACCGCTGATCTCACCTCAGTGGAACGCATGCTCGATGCACCGAGCCACCGACGTGTGGTCGCGAGCCTGACAGAGAGGTACGAAGGTGTCGTCTGTTGCCCCGATCCTCCACCACCGCGTGCAGGCGTGCCCTTCCAGGCCGATGCGTGAGGTCAACGTATCGAACGAACCTTCTGCCCACGTATGAGTCGTCTCGCGCAGTGCTTGCCCACTGTGCGCTGGAGGGAGAGAAGCATGCTTCGCGTGGTGCTTGTGATCGTTGCTGTCCTCATGTCGGTGGCTATGGTTGGGTGCACGGGTTCAAGGGGAACAGGCGGCGAAAATGCCCTGCCTCCCGGTGTGAATGTCGAGCTAGCCGAAAAAGGGAAACAGCTTTTCAATACGTATGCCTGCAATACATGCCACAGTGTAAATGGACAGGCTGGTATCGGACCGGCACTGAACGGTATTTATGGTAAGCAAGTCAAGCTGGAGGACGGTTCGACGGTTACCGTTGACGATGCGTATCTCCGGGAGTCGATTCTGAATCCGGATGCGAAGATCGTTGCAGGATATCCGAAAGGATCGATGGCGAATCTGATTCAGCCGTTTCTCCCTGAGATCCGGAAGGAAGAAAATCTCTCGGCCTTGGTTGAGTACATCAAGAGTTTGCAGTAATCTGACCCGTTCCCCGCTCAGCCAGGGGGAGGGTCGGCGTGAGCCCTCCCCCTGGAGCACGACGTTAGCAGCTAGTCGTTACCGCCGATGCCGTGACGTTCCGCCAGACCAGTGGGCGTCGAGTGCTTGTCCCTAGGCCACCCTGTTGGACACTCACCACAGGTGGTTTGGAACACGAGCAAGCGCCAGTGGACCGATCGGTGCGATCTGCCGGTTGACCTTACGACTACCCCCTGGCTTCCCCACGCGTTCAAGTCAGGCCGCGCGCTCTCTCGACAAAGCGGTTGGTGAAGGCTGCGCGAGCGTCGACGTCGCCTTCAAGCAGCCCCCGTTCCCGCATCCAGGCGGCGTAGTCGGTCCAGCGCTTCTCCTCCTGCCAGCCGAAGATCGGCACCCCTTCAGTCCACAAGGGAGCGAGGAGACGGATACCCTGTTTCTCGAGCGCTTCGTTGGTTTCGGGATACTCGCGGACGAGTAGTGCGACAGCGGCGTCGAGATCAGCCGCAGCGTCTTGGTAGCCGCGAATCATGCCGCGCACGAAGCGCTGCACGCGGTCCTCATGCTCGCGCAGTTCTTGCTCGCTCGTCACCATGACGAGTTCGTAAAAGTCCGGCACACCCCACTGCTCGACCCGGAGGATGACCGGCTTTTCGCCCTGCTGCTCGATCAGGATCGACTCGTGCACCCAGTACGCGCCGATGACCGCGTCGACCTGGCCACTCAACAGCGCACGGACGAGTTCGAAACCGACATTGACCAGCGTCACGTCTTCGAGTCGTGCACCATCCGTCTCGAGCATGGTCGCGAGGAGTGCCTCGTCGCTCGGTAGGCCAGGGTAACCGATCTTCTTGCCGACGAGGTCGCGGGGCCGGCGGATGCCGCTCCGCTCGAGCCCCATGACGGAGTTCAACGGATGCTGGACGAGGGCAGCGATCGACACGACCGGGATTCCTTCGGCTCGAGCGAGCAGGACGTCGGTCTGGTAACTGATGCCAAAGGTGTTCCGGCCGGTCGCGACCAGTTTCAGAACGTCTTCCGGATTGGCTGGCACCTCCAGGGTCACGTCGAGTCCCTCAGCCTGGAAGTGGCCATTGTGACGCGCCATGAGGAGCCCGGTGTGGTTCGACCAGGGGTACCAGTCGAGCGCGACGCTCACCGACTCGCGTTGGGGCGTCGGCGTTGCGGGCGCTGCTGGGCTCGTGGGAGTGGCCGCAGGAGCGGTTGCGTTTCTCGACGCTCCCTCGCCAGTGCACGCCCCGGCCACGAGCGCTGCCGCTGCCGCCAGGAACGTCCGACGTGTCGACCGCCAAGCCATACGTCTCCTCCTCTCGCTCAGCGTTCCGTCCGTGGTGGCAGTCGCCATGGGAGTGCGAGTCGCTCGATCGCTCCGACACTCCAGAACAAGCCGATGCTGAGAACCGCACTCAGGAGGACTGCCGCGAACACGCGATCGGTATGGAATTGCGAGGCAGCGCGGATCATGAGGTAGCCGAGTCCAGCCGCGGAACCGACCCACTCACCGATGAGCGCACCGATCACGCTTACGGCGGCAGCGACGCGCAGGCCAGAGAAGAAAGGTGGGAGCGCGGCCGGAATACGGACGACGCGGAGCGTCTGCCATCGTGACGCGCCCAGACTGCGCACTAAGTCGACCAGTTCCGGATCGACGCCACGCAAGCCGTCGACCAGGTTGACAGCGATCGGGAAGAAGCAGATCAGCACGATGACGATGACTTTCGGGGTCAGCCCGTACCCGAACCAGATCAACAGCAGCGGAGCGAGTGCGACGATCGGGATCGCTTGCGACGCGACGACGAGCGGGTAGAGCGAGCGTTCGATCACGCGCGAACTGACGATACCGATCGCGAGCGCGATGGCCAGCAAGACGGACAGTGCCAGGCCTAGAGCGACTTCTTCCAATGTGACGAGGAGATGGCCGAGCAGCAGCCGCTGGTCGCGAACCAGGGCGAGAACGATCTGGCTCGGTGCAGGCAGCACCCAGGGCGGTACGGCGAGTGCGCGCGTCAGCAGTTCCCAGGCGATGCCGCCGAGCGTGAGGATGAGGAACGGCAGCAGACGATCACGGCGCATCGGCGCGTACCTCCCTGGCCATTCGGGCTCGGAGTGCAGCCAGGATGCGGCCTTTGAGCGCGAC
>BEID01000089.1 GCA_002898975.1 bacterium HR27
AAGAACCCTTGCCCGATCGACAGGTTGACCGCGTCACCGCGCGCCCAGTAGTCGCCACGCTCGCGGAGCTTCCAATTCGGGTCAGGAACAAGCCCCGGCGATTCGGGGAGTTCGGGGAGACCCGTTTCGGAACCGAAACCGAAGCCGCGGGCCATCTGTGGAAGGAGATTCGGGTCACGTTCGTCGAGCTGGGCACCGATCTGGAAGAAGACCGTATTGCAGGACTGCACCAGCGCGTTGTGCAGCGTCAGGCGCCCTTGCCCCTGCGGGTTCCAGTCGCGCCACACCACGGAACTCCCTGGCAACGTGAATGTCGGTGGGCAGTCGAAGGTACTCTGCGCGTCGAGGCCGAGATATTCCATCCCGGCTGCCATCGTCACGACCTTGAACGTCGAACCGGTCGGATAGCCGACCTGCGTCGCCCGATCGAGCAGCGGTCGGCGTTGCTCGTCGTTGAGCGCCTGCCACTCCTCGGGACGCAGCCCGAGGATGAAGCGATTGGGGTCGAAACTGGGACTGCTTACCAGGGCACGAATCGCCCCGTTCCGCGGATCGATCGCCACGACGCTTCCGACGCGATCGCCGAGCGCCTCGTAGGCGGCCTGCTGCAGATCCGCATCGATCGTCGTCACGACATCGGCAGCTGGTTCCGCAGGAATCTCGGCGAGAACGCGTCGCTCGCGCCCATCTGGGCCGACGATGACCAGCCGCCCGCCGCGCCGCCCACGCAGGAACTGCTCCGCCCAGGCCTCGATCCCGGCACGCCCGATGCGATCGCCTGGCTCATAACCTTCGCTCGCACGCTGCTGGAGTTCCTCTGCCGAGATTTCGGAAAGATAGCCGGTCACGTGGGCTGCGGCAGGGCCGAGAGGATACACCCGCTCGGGCCACTGCCGGACGACGACACCGGGGATGCCTGCCAGCTGCTCAAGCAAGGCCGGATCGATCGGGTCGGGCAGCGTCGCGACCGGCATGAACCAGTCCGGCTGGCCGTTGGCGTAGCGCTGGCGGATCGTCTCCTGCGGAAGGTTCAGGAGCTGGCTCAACCGCTCGAGCAACTGCTGCTCGTTCTGGATCTGGCCCGGGATCACCCCGACTTTGTTCACGAGCCCCAGTTCGGCGAGCGGCCGCCCATTCCGGTCGAGGATACGACCACGCTGCGGGACGGTCGGGATCCACTGCACGCGACCATCGCCGAGGTCAGCGACGATCAGTGACGGTGTCCAGTCGACCCAGTACCCATCACCCTCGCGGACGACCGGGATCGCATTGTCCTCCTCGAGCCTGCCGACGCGCGAGGTTTCGCGCACTACATGGATCGGGAAGCGCAAGGTGCCAGGGAGCGGTTCACCGAGCGTGATCCGGATCGCCTGCTGCCCCATCTCCTCAGCGATACCCTCGTACCGCGCGACGAACGAGCGCTCGTCGATCCGTTCGCGCGCTGCGCTGGAGAGGACGTCGTACATGCTCTGGTAGTCGCCGGCCTCCCAGGCCCGGACGAACTGCTCAGCCGCCTCGCGAGCCGTACGCGGCGCCGGCCGGAGCGCCTCGGTCGTCGCTGGCGCGGTCGCCGCCGTACCAGACCGCTCGCCACTCGGTTCCTGCAGCCCATACTGGACGGCGAGAGCGACGATACCGCCCGTGACGACCAGGAAGACCGCGAAACCGGCGAAGAGCGAGCCGAGCGGACGACGGCGTCGGGCACGGAAGGACGGATAGGACATCGGTCGCCACCCCTACCGAGGGACTCCCATTCGAGCGCGAGAAGCGTTCCACGGCCCAGAGAGGGTCGTCAAGGGAGAGACTCCCGTTGCCGCTCCCACGCGGGAACGCTGGTCGTGCTGCCGCGTGGTATCGTCCAGCGTGGTCCGAGGCGAGGGACGCGGCGTGCAGCACTCGTCAGCGGAGCGGAAGGCGCCCGGCGCTCCGGTAGGCGAGACTCACGCTCGCACCGGTGTGGATGCGCTGGATCGACTCGCCGAGCAAGGGAGCAACCGAGAGTACAGTGATCTTGTCCAGCCGCTTGTGCGGCGGGAGCGGGATCGTATCGGTCACCACGACCTCTTTGATCGGGCTGAGCGCCAGTCGCTCGACCGCCGGACCGCTCAGCACCGGATGCGTGCAGGCAGCATACACCTCGCGAGCGCCCCGTGCGATGCACAGCTCGGCTGCCTGCGTGATCGATCCGGCTGTGTCGATCTCGTCGTCGATCAGGATCACCTGCGCATCGTCGACCGAGCCGATGAGATTGAGCACTTCCGTCCGATCGTCGTTGCCGAGCCGGCGTTTCTCGATGATGGCCAGCGGTGCGTTCAATTCTTCCGCGAAGTTCCGCGCCCGCTTGGTACTGCCGAGATCCGGCGAGACGACCACCGGATTCTCCAGGCGCTTCTCCTGGAAGTAGCGCGCCAGGATCGGCAGTGCCGTCATCTCGTCGACTGGGATATTGAAAAATCCCTGGATCTGCCCGGCATGGAGGTCGACCGTCAGGATGCGGTCGGCACCCGCGACGGTGATCATGTCGGCGATCAGCCGTGCCGTAATCGGTACGCGTGGCTGATCCTTCTTGTCCGTGCGCCCGTACGCATAGTAGGGAATGACCGCGGTGATGCGTCCAGCGGAGGCCCGCTTCAACGCATCGATGATGATGAGGAGTTCCATGATGCTCTCATTCACCGGGCTCGAGAACGACTGGATCACGAACACGTCGTTCTCGCGCACGCTCTCGCCGATCCGAACGAAGATGTTCTCGTTACTGAACTTGAAGACTTCGATGCGTCCCGGTGGGATGTCGATATAGGCGCAGATGGCACGTGTCAGTTCCGGGTTGGAGTTGCCACCGAAGATCGTCAACTGGTCGTAGAGCCCGCCCATACGCTCAGCCGATCCCCTCCGCCCGCAGCTTTTCCAGGGCACGGCGTGCGGCTTCCTGCTCAGCAGCGCGCTTGCTCGGCCCATGCCCGACCCCCAGCGCACGGTCCCCGACCAACACCTCGGCCGTGAACGTACGCTGGTGCGCCGGCCCTGTCACTGCAATGGTGCGGTATACGGGCGTCACATGCAAATACTCCTGCGTCAGCTCCTGCAGTCTCCCTTTGTAGTTCTCGTTCTGCCCGAGCGCGATCAGATTCTCCGCCTCCTCTTCGAGTAGTCGCTGCAGGAACGACCGAGCGACTCGCAGGCCGCGGTCGAGATAGATGGCTGCTAGGATCGCCTCGAACGCTCCGGCCAGGATCCGCTCGCGCACCGGCCGATCGGGCCGCGGCTGCTCACCGCGCCCCAAGTAGAGCAAATCAGCTAGGCCGAGCCGCTGCGCCCACCGCGCCAGCGTCGGCGTGCGAACGAGCGCTGCCCGGTAAGCCGTCAGCTCGCCTTCGCTCGCCCGTGGGAAACGCCGGTAGAGGAACTCACTGACCAAGAGTTCGAGTACCGCGTCGCCCAGAAACTCCAGTCGTTCGTTCGACTCAGCGATCGCAGCTTCGACACTGCGACTGCGTTCGTAGACGTAGGAAAGATGCGTCAACGCCTGCCGGAGAAGGCGCGGGCGGCGGAACCGAACGCCCACGGCGAGCATCGCTCGTTCGAGACGCTCCGCATCGGACAACGCCCCAGGTCGCTGCATCTCCTGTGTCGTCATCGCTCAACGATCCTCGAGGAGCGCAGCGAGATCCACCTGCGCTTCCTGCGCGACACGCGCCAGGGCATCCCAGTCGATCGAGATGATGTACTGGTAGTGCATCGGTTCCGTTTCGCGGGAGGTCGACTTCGCTAAACCCGGCCCGACCAGAAAGTGAATCAACGCTTCCGCCATCTCGTTTTCATCGCGTTTGCGGTCGTCCAGGGTGATCGCATTGCCACCAGCACGTGAGGCCTCGTATGCCCGGCGAAGACCGCGCTGGAACGCTCGAGCCAATTTATCGGCCAGCTGATGCTCGCGACGCATGACGCGCCGCTGCTCGACCGCGATCTCGTGTTCCTCCAGCCCGGCCGAACTGCGCTCGAGATCTTTCGCTTCCTCGCGCCCCGTATAGTGTTCCGCGAGATAGTGCAACAACCGCTGGACTTCGTCCGCCACGCGCCTCTGCCTCCTGTCGCTCGCCATCTCCTGCCGGAGGCCCGACGCAGTCCAATTGTCGCATACGCTCAGACTGCGAGGTACAGTCATCGCTCGGCGACTCAGTCGTCCTGGCCTCTCGTTCGGTGTGTCCGGTACGCGACGACCTCACAGTCAGCCAGGATGATCAGCCCCTCGCTGACCATTTCGTCGATCTTGGGCAAGACGGCAGCGATGCGCTCGGCACTGTCGATCACTTCGATCACGACCGGCAGGTCGATCGACAACTGGACGATGCGAGCGGTATGGAGCGCGCCGCTCGCGCCATAGCCAGCGATGCCGCGAAAGACCGTCGCCCCAGCGATCCCTTCGTGTCGGAGGAGATCCAGGATCGCGACATAGAGCGGCTTTCCGTGCCAGTGATCGCGTTCCCCCACGTAGATGCGGAGCCATTTCGCCGAGCCTGCCAGCCGCATGCCCATCTCCTCACGACGAGAGCAAGCGCACGGTCACGCTACCAAGCCACGCCAAAAACACGCCTCCCAGGAGGGAGCCTCCGCTGTACGCGAGTGCCGGGACCAGATCGCCATCTTCGAGCAACGCGAGAGTCTCCCAGCTGAAAGACGAGAAGGTCGTGAATCCGCCGAGGATGCCGACAGCGAGGAAGAGGCGAGCCTGACTCGAAAGAAAGCCACGCAGCGTCAACTCCAAAACGATACCGATGAGGAAGCTCCCGAGGAAATTGACAGCGAGCGTACCCCAGGGGAAGAAATCGACACGCTGCTGCACCCAGCCGGTCACGAGATACCGCAGCGTCGCCCCAAGAGCCCCACCGAGCGCAACGAACAGCACCTGCATCGGCCTGCGCCCTCTTCCGTCGTCACGGAGCCAAACACAAGAGAGGCTCCTCCGACGAGAGGAGCCTGCGCACTCTTACCCTTTTCCGGAAACTCCGCCCGGAGCTTCCCAGCTCGCTACGCAGCGATCGTCAACGTCGCACTCAGGCTGTCTTGTCCGGCAAATTCGACTGCGCCTGCTCCGCCTGCTGCGTCTCCTGCGCTTCACGCGCTGCCTGCCGGAACTCGCGGATGCTCTGGCCGAGCCCGCGCCCAATCTCCGGCAGCTTGCTGGCGCCGAAAATGATGACGACGATGAAGAGAATGATCAGGAGCTCTTGCCAACCAAGGTTCGGCATCGTGCGCCTTTGCCTCCTCCGACGAGTCGGAACGCCCGTCCAGTGCAATTGAACACCCTCGGTGGGTCGTTGACAAGCACGCAGTGTTCGACCGGTTCCCTTTGCAGTGAAGAACGGAACTCCGCCACTCGCACAATGCCAGTTGCTACTCGTACCCCGGCCGACCGCGTCATCACAACCGGCCAGGAGCAAGAACAGTCAGCCCTGCGCACGAGCCGGGTCACTCGTCGCCCCATCGCAGGTGCAACGACACAGGACGTTCCTCCGCTTGAGGGGATCCGTCGGTCGCTCGGTCTCTGCGCCCCCTGTGCGAGTGCTCCGCTCGATGCCGTGTGGGCAGAACGATTCCGCCCCTCTCGTCACACTTCGGTCACGAGTTGGGGAGAGGGTCGCAGTAGAATCGAACGGGAAGGGGTGAGAATCGTGACGATTCGAGAACCGATGCCGCGAGTCGACATCCACACGCATGTCCTGCCCGGGCTCGACGACGGTGCCCGGGACCTCGCCGAATCGCTGGCGATGCTGCGTGTCGCCGCTGAGGACGGGACCGGCATCCTCGTCGCGACACCGCACGCGCGTCGCTGTACTGCAGCAGCCGCCCGGAGCACCGCTGCACTCGTTCGCGAGCACCTTTTGCGTGCAGAGATCCCGGTAACGCTCCTGCTCGGGATGGAAGAGCAACTGCTGCCCGATCTGCCCGATCGCCTCCTCGCCGGCGAGGCTCTGCCGATCGGCGAGACGCGCTGGCTCCTGGTCGAACTTCCCGACTGGGCAGTGTGGCCCGAGGATCTCGCTGACCAGCTCGCTGCCCTCCGCGCGCTGGGTTACCGGCCGATCCTGGCCCACGTGGAGCGGTACGTGCCCGTTCAGCAGGAGCCGGCCCGCATTCTGGAAGCCATCGCTGCCGGTGCATGCATCCAGGTCAATGC
>BEID01000090.1 GCA_002898975.1 bacterium HR27
AGATCGTCGAAGCTGTCCAGGCGCAGATCCGGCGCGGCACGCATTACGGTGCCGGGCACGATCTGGAACTCGAGTGGGCCGAGCGGATCCGCGAGCTGAAGCCCTCCTGCGAGCGTGTGAAGTTTACCGCGTCGGGGACGGAAGCGACGTTGCTCGCCATGCGGCTGGCGCGGGCCTATACGGGACGGGAGAAGATCCTCAAGTTCGCTGGGCATTTCCACGGCTGGCAGGACTATGCGCTTCCCGGCGAGAAGCCGCCGTTCGAGGAGCGACCGATTCCCGGTGTGCCGCGGGCCGTCTTGGAGTCGGTCGTCGTAGCCCCGGTCAATGATCTCGACTTCGTCGAGCGCCGGCTGGCCGAGGGCGATATCGCTGCGGTGATCCTGGAGCCTTCTGGTGCCTCCTGGGCTTCGATCCCGCTGCCGGATGGGTTCCTTCACCGGCTCCGGGCGATCACCGAGCAGACGGGCACGCTCCTCATCTTCGACGAAGTCATCACCGGTTTTCGCTGGTCACCGGGTGGCGTGCAGGGGCTGGTGGGAATCCGTCCGGATCTGACCACGATGGCCAAGATCGTCGCTGGCGGCCTCCCCGGTGGCGCCGTCGGTGGGCGTGCCGACATCATGGCGCTGCTCGAATTCCGCGACGACCCGGAGTGGAATCGCCGACGGGTGGCTCATCCGGGTACCTTCAACGCCAATCCGCTCTCCGCAGCTGCTGGTTGCGCCTGCTTACAGCTCGTCGCTGATCCGGCTGTGCAGCGTCACGCCGATGCCATGGCGGCACGACTGCGGCGCGGCATGAACCAGGTTCTCGTCACGCACGGCATTCCGGGGTTCGTGTGGGGCGAGAGTTCCGTCTTCCATATCGCGCTCGGGCACACCTGCACGAATCAGCGCGGTGACGATATCCGCATGCCGGAGGGCGTTTCTCCGGTCGTTCTCAAGACCGGCATGCCCCCGGCGCTGGCGACGACGCTCTACCAGGCCATGGTCAACGAAGGCGTCGACCTCTTCCACGGCGGTGGCCTCTTGAGCGTCGCGCACACACCGGACGACATCGATCGCACGGTCGAGGCGTTCGAACGTGCCGTCCTTCGGATGCGCGAGGAGGGCTGGTTCGACCGGGTAGCCTGAGGCGCGTGCAGCTGGAAGTGGTCAGTTCCCGGCGCCTGAGACTGTGGCCCGCTCGGCGAGCCCGACCGGTGTCCGCCACTCCGGCCGGCGTGGATCGATACCGCGCACGATGTCGTGGTACAGCCGCTCGAGTGCTCGGGTCACCGGGCCTGGCCGGCCGTCACCGATCTGGTAGTGGTCGATCTCACCGACCGGTGTGATCTCGTAGGCCGTGCCGCAGAGGAAGACTTCTTCGGCGACATAGAGTTCGGTGCGGTCGACCGCCCGCTCCTCGACCTGGAGCCCGAGCTCTTCCCGGGCGAGACGCAGGAGGGCATCGCGCGTGATGCTCTCCAGGATGCTCTGCGTGACATCGGGGGTGACGAGCTTGCCGTTGCGCACCAGCATCACGCAAGCGCCGGGTGCTTCGGCGACCTTTCCCTGCTGGTTCAGCAGAATGGCCTGGTCGTAGCCGTCCAGCTGTGCCTCCATCGCGGCGAGCTGACCGTTCCGATAGTTGGAGATGTTCTTGACCCGCGGCGGCATGACCTCGTCGCTGATGCGCCGCCACGAACTGACTTTCGCCCGGACGATGCGTCCGGTCAGCAGATGCGATGGCATCGGGCGGGTCACGATGTAGAGACCGGATTCCTCGGAAAAACCGCTGAGCGTCTTCGGGCCGGCGGCGCGGTAGGCCACGGGTTGGATGTAGGTATCCTCGCGGCACTCGTTCTCGCGCAAGAGTCGGAGGATGGCATCGGTCAGTTCACCGATACTCCAGCGTGTCGCGAGACGGACGAGCCGCATCGAGCGGAGCAGCCGCTCCAGGTGCTCGCGCAAGCGAAACGCGTACGCTTCACCGGCTTCCGCGTTCCAGTAGGCACGGATGCCCTCGAAGACTGCTCCGACTGTCGACCAGCCCAGCTCCGTCACATGGACGGTCGCCTCTTCCCAGCGAACCTGCTGACCGTTCCACCACAGATAGCGTGGATGCGTCTCGCTCACGGTGTGCCTCCAACTCCTCTCGCGAGGGAACCCTGTGCGACCGAATGCGTCCCTCACGCTTCTGGGCCGAACCACCGATCATCGTAGCACACTCTGGGGCGACCTGGCAGTGAGGAAGCGGCTGCACGAAAGTACTGAACGGCCGGAACGGCAGCGAGTATTTGATGCTTCCCGAAGTTCGTCATCGGAAGGTGTGCGTCATGCTGAGAACGGCAGAGGATTGTTCGGGTCGAGTGAATATTCCCTCCGTCAGGAGAACGGTCTGGCGCTGATCGCTAGCCCGCGCGGGGACGAACGACGACACCGCTCACGAACCGGTTGAAGAGCAGTCCCGGTCCGGCCAGCATGCCGTCGCGCGCTCGTGGAAGGCTCGCCACCCAGGGCTGGACGAGATAGGTGGCGACTGGATACACGACCGGGATGAGCACGTATGCCTGCTGTGCGAGGATCTCGCACTGACGATATGCGCCCAGCCGGCGGGTCGTCTCGGTCTCGTTGCGCGCGAGTGCGAGAAAGCGCTCCAGTTCCTCGTGCCACCAGCGCAGTCCCTGCAACGTCTGGCGCTCCTGGCTCAGCAGCCACTCGTAGACAGCTGCGCCGTCGGGAAACGGCAGTGGCCATCGCCACCAAAGGAGCTGGAAGGTCCCGTTTGCAACTGCTCGATCCCAGTCGAGACCGTCCAACCGCTCCAGCTCGATTTCGACACCGAGGTTCGCACGCAATTGTTCTGCGACGTCCAGTAGCACCGTCTCCTCCACCGGATCGTTCGTCGCCGGAGCGGTCAACCGGAGCGGACTGGGCTGCTGGTTGCGCACGGGTTCCCAGCGAAGATAGGCCTCGAGCGGGGTGAAGCGGTGGAAGGTCGCGAGTTGCTCGTCGGCGACGAAGCCGGGTACCTTCGGCGGGACGAGCGAGAAAGCTGGTTCGACGGCACCGTAAACGAGATCCCGCAAGCGCTCCCGATCGATCGCTTGGCTGAGCGCCGACCGGAGTTCTACGCGGTCGAGCGGCGGTGTATCGGGCTGAACGACGAGCGACCAGACTTCGGGCAGGACGCTCCGTTCCAGTTGCTCCAACAAGACGTCCTGGCTCGTCACCTCGGGCAGCTGGGCGAGCGGTACGGGCGCGAAATCCACTTGCCCGCGGAAGAACGGCAGGAGCGGGTCATCGGCCGGTGCGATCGCTACCCGGTAGTCGTCGACCATCGTCAGCGCGCGATTCCAGTAGTGCGGGTTGCGTGCAAGGACGTATCCCGAGCCTGGTTCCCAGGAGACGAGGCGGAAGGGCCCGTTGGAGACGCAGTGCCCCGCCTCGGTCCAGCGATCACCCCACTGTTCGACGGCTGGCCGGTATGCCGGAAGGAGCCCAGCCGTCCCGAGAATGAGCGGGAAATAACCGGCCGGGCGTTCGAGTTCGACCTCGAGCGTGCGCTCGTCGAGCGCGCGGGCAGCGAGTGCGCTCGGCTCCGCCTCGCCACGGCGGACCGCCCGCGCGTTGCCGACGATGTCGAGCAACCAGGCCTGCGGTGCTGGCTGAGTCGGATCGAGCATGCGCTGCCATGACCAGACGAAATCAGCGGCGCGAACCGGTTCACCGTTCGACCATCCGGCCGGTGTCTGTCGCAGCGTGAAGACCCAACGTGTCCCGTCGGCCGATACGTCCCACCGCTCAGCCCAGTCCGGCCGGACGTCGTAGTCGGGAGAAAGGCGGACGAGCCCGGCGAAGAGCTCCGGCTCACCGCCGCAGTAGAGATCGCGATTGAAGTCGTGGTTCCGCGGCTCGTCCTGGCGCAAGCGACGGAAGATCTGGGTGCGCGGCGGGGGCGTCGGCGTGGACGTCGCTGTCGGGGTCGGCCTGATAACGGTCGGGGACACGCGAACAGTCGGCGGAGTCATGGGTGGGGTCTCCGGCGGAGGGATGGTCGGTGTCGGCGTAGCAGGTGGAGTCGGGGTGGCGGCGTTCCGCCGGCAGGCGACGAGGAGCAGTCCGCTCCCGAGCGCGATGATCTGGCGGCGCGTCAGCCGCAATCCCGCAGATCGTGTACCGGTGGGCGTGCTGCCCACGATGACCGTCCTCTCGATCCGGTCAGGGCAGCCGAATGTCAGCGCCACTCCCCTCGCTGGCCAGGAAGGCGCGGGCTGCTGCGCCGTAGAGGCCAGTATCGTCGCCGAGCGCCGAGAGGCGGACCTCGACGTGCTCGACGATGTAGTGAATGGCGTAGACCGGCAGCCAGCGGCGCAGTGGATCGAGCAGGAGTTCCCCGGCCCGGGCGACTCCACCGCCGAGCACGATCAGCTCCGGGTTGAACACGTTGACGAGTCCAGCCAGCCCCGCGGCGAGCGCACGTGCTGCGTTCTCGAGGATCGCCCGGGCACCAGCATCGCCGGCGCGGGCGGCCTCGACGACGTGAGCGGCCGTCACCGGACCGTCACCAGCGAGTTCGAGCAGACGTTCCGAGCGACCCGAACGGACCAGTGCTTCCCCATCCCGTGCCAGTGCCCAGCCGCCGACGTAGGCTTCGACACACCCGGCACCGCCGCACGTGCAGCGTGGCCCGGTAGGATCGACGGATACGTGTCCGATCTCCGTGCCCAGGCCGCGCACCCCTTCGATGAGTTGCCCATGCGAGATCACACCGCCGCCGACGCCGGTACCCAGCATCACGTGCACGAGGTGGCGACATCCCTTGGCTGCCCCGAACAACACCTCGCCGAGCGCTGCGCCGTTCCCGTCGTTCCCGAGGACGACGCGGCGCCCGAGGCGTTCTTCCAGCAGCTTGCGCAGTGGTACGTGTTGCCAACCGACTAGGTTGGGAGCGAAGAGGACGACCCCAGTGGCCGGCTCCAGCGGTCCGGGCGCGACGATGCCGACCGGGACGGAGCGATCGATGCCCGCGTCGGTCGCGACCTGTTCCACCAGCCGGGTGATCCGCTCGATGACCGCGACGACCCCGTCGCGCGCGCCGGTCGCGGTCTGCCGGTGGTACAGGAGCGTGCCGTCTCGTCGCACGACTGCGGCGCGGAGATTGGTCGCTCCGAAGTCGACGGCCAGTACCGTGTCCATTTTTCGCACCTACCCGTCAGCGATCGAACAGGCGGCAGCGCAGGAGCGTCCAGAGAACCGTGAGTCCGTCCCGCCAGGTGATCTTCTTTCCTTCCCAGTACTCACGACCATTGTAGGAAATCGGGACTTCGTAGATCCGATAGCCGCGCTTCAGGATCTGCGCCGTGATCTCGGGGTCGAACCCCCATCGGTCGCTGCGCAACCGCAGCTGGCGGGCGACCTCGGCGGTGAACACCTTGTATCCGGTTTCCATGTCGGTCAGCGTCGTGTCGTAGAGCAGGTTGGTGACCAGGGTCAGGAAGCGGTTGCCGACCCAGTGCCAGAAGTACATCGCCTTGTGCTCACCGAGAAAGCGCGAGCCGTACACGACCTGACTGCGCCCTTCCACGATCGGCCGGAGCAACCGGTGGTAGTCACGCGGATCGTACTCGAGGTCGGCGTCCTGAACGATCAAGACGTCTCCGCTCGCCGCGGCGAGTGCCGAGCGGATCGCCGCGCCCTTGCCGCGGTTCTCGGGATGGCAGATCAGCACCAGGTCGCGCGATCGTGCAGCCTCTTCCTGCAACAGCTCGCGTGTCCCATCGGTCGAACCGTCGTCCACGACGACGAGTTCGAGCTCGTACGGGAGCTCGACCGCACGGACACGGCGGAGCACTTCCCCGACCGTCCGTACCTCGTTGTAGACCGGGATCAACACCGAGAGGCGACGGATCGGTCGGGGTTCGAGCATACGCTGCCTCCAACCGGCTCAGAGGATGAACTTGCTGAGATCCTCGTCAGCGACGATGTCACCGACCCGCTGGCGGACGTACTCGGCGTCGATGCGGACCGTCTGGCCGGCGAATTCCGGCGCGCGGAAGCTGATTTCCTCGATCACCTTCTCCATGATCGTCGCCAGGCGCCGGGCACCGATATCTTCGGCGCGACTGTTCACCAACGCCGCGAGGCGCGCGATCTCGCGCAAACCGTCCTCGGTGAAGTCCAGCTCGAC
>BEID01000091.1 GCA_002898975.1 bacterium HR27
CTTCCTCGGCCGTCATGACGTACGTTCCGCTCACCGGGAGGAACGCGTAATCGACCGGTCCGAACCCGGCCATCTCCGGAATCGCGTCCGTATCGCCGGCGAAGTACCAGGTCACGTCACGGAAGCGGCAGATGTACCCGACGTGCTCGCGCTCGCGGGGATGGAACGGCACGCCTGGGCTACGGAACTTGTTCAGGTTGTACGCCGGTACCGCTCGGATACGCAGTTTCCCCTCTTCGACCTCTTCGCCAGGCCGAATGACTCGTACCGGCGGGATGACTCCGTCCGCCTGGGCGGCTGTCGGATTGGCGATGACGACTGTTCGCTTCATGTCGCGGACCTTCGCGATATCCACGGGCGAGCAGTGATCGAAGTGCTCATGACTGATCAGGATGACATCCGCGATCGGCTCGCCATCCGGAATCCGGAACGGATCATGATAGATCCGCACGCCATCGACCTCGATCCGAAACGCAGACTGCGCGTACCATGTCACATCGAAAGTCATCCCGCCCCCCTGTGTGCTACCCTCTGGTGACGCACGACGAAGTCGGACGCTCCTCGTCGGAGCCGTCCGATCCCACTCGTCGCTACTTCAGGGCATTCTCCCGTCATCCACTGGCAGCGACGATAGGTTAGGCACCGCCTGACGGGCCCACCGACTTCAGCGACGCTCAGCGTATCACAGGAGCGGTTCGGCAGGTTCAGCTGGACGCGGAGCGAGAATGCCGAGCAAACGCTCAATCGCCATGATGTGGCTGCACGTCCCGAGCCCGAGGGCTTCGAACGAGTGGCAGGTGCAGGACCAGACTCCGCGATCGAATCGCACATCGTACACATCATGATCACCGCGGAACCGGATATGGAGGGACTCGATTCGAGCTCGATCCGGTTCCGCGGCGTACCGGCGGGCCTTTTCGATCTTGCTGATCAGGCTCGAGTTCATCGCTCCGCTCCTTTCGCCCCTCGCGCCTAGATCACCGGTGCCGACGCAGCACCAGGCACGCTAAGGCACCTGACCCCGTACCCGGCAACGCCTGGAATAATGGACCCCTCACCATCCTGAGGCCCTTTCGCCTGGGAAGCGCTGGCTCCAGTATAGCCGACCACCTCGCGCCCGGACAATCATCGCTGCCGGTGACGCCTGTGGCGCCCGTCTCCACGCACGCTGCGCTACACTCGAGCCAGGAGGAACACATGCAGGCGAGTATCGCTCTGCTCGCTGGTGGACAAAGTCGTCGCATGGGTCGCGACAAAGCGCTCCTCGACTTCCTGGGCGAGCCGTTGCTCGCTCGGATCATCCGCCGCGTTCGACCGCTGACCGATGACCTGTTCATCGTCGCGACGGACCGGCCCGAATACGAGCAGTTCGGCATCCCCGTGGTTCCCGACCGCATCCCCGGCTGCGGCCCACTCGGTGGTATCGACACGGCACTCCACGTGGCCCGCCACGACTATTGCCTCGTTCTCTCTTGCGACCTTCCCTTCGTGCATCCCGATTTGCTCGCCGCGTTGCTGGCGATCCCACGCGACTACGATGTCCTCGTTCCTGTGCGGTCGATCCGTACCGATCAAGGCGGGGACGAAACGTACGAAACGCTGCACGCGGTCTACGCGAAAACTGCCCGCCCGGCGATCGAACGCTGCCTGGCAGAGGGTCACTACAAGATCGTGAGCTTCTTCCCGTACGTGCGGGTCCGTCGGGTCGACGAAGCGTTCCTCCGCCAGTATGACCCCGATCTCCTGTCATTCCTGAACGCAAACACCCCGGAGTCCTACACTCGAGCGCTCGAGTACGCGCGTCGCGTCCTGGATCGCGGCGAGGGAGGCTCGTCATGAGCAGTCGCAGCATCGCGGTCTTCGCCGAACGAGCTGGGCGACCGGTGGTCATGGGGCGACGCTGGGCGATCGCCAGCGGCCACCCGGTAGCGTCCTGGGCAGGGACGCGCATTCTGGAACGTGGCGGGAGCGCCATCGATGCTGCTGTCGCCATCGCTGTCGCACTGAACGTCGTCGAACCGCATATGTCCGGTCTCGGTGGCGACCTCTTCGCCCTGGTCGTCGATACCCGTACCGGGGAGGTCTGGGCTATCGACGGAACCGGGCTGGTTCCCCTGGAAGCGACCCCCGATCGGTTGCACCACGGAGTTCCGGCGGACGGACCGCTGTCCATCGCGGTGCCGGGCGCCGCGCGGGCCTGGGAACTGCTCCATGCTCGCTGGGGGAGGCTTCCCCTGCACGAGCTTCTCGCACCAGCGATCGAGCTCGCAGCCGACGGCTTTCCAGTGAGCCAGAACTTGGCCGCGTACCTCGCTGCCCAGCGCGATCGCCTCTCACGGTACGAGGCGACCGCCCGAACATTCTTGCCCCAAGGGCGTCTGCCCCAGCCAGGTGATGTGCTCCGCCAGCCGACATTGGCCCGAACGCTCGAGACGCTTGCCACGACCGGGTTCTCAGCACTGTATCAGGGACAGTTGGCGGAACGTCTCGTGCGGGCTGTACGGCAAGCCGGCGGCCTCCTTTCCACCGAAAGCCTCGCCCGCGCGCGTGCTGAGCTGGTCCAACCGCTCCAGCACAGCTATCGAGGATGGACCGTGTGGACACCGCCACTGAACTCGGGCGGGCACGCCCTGCTCCTCGCACTCGGCATCCTCGAGCACTTTTCCGTCACGGAGTGGAAGCCGCTCTCGGCCGACCTCCTGCATGTCATGATCGAGGCCACGAAGCTGGCCGACGCTGCGTGCCAGCGCTGGGCAGCCGGCACGCACCTTGCCGCGCCGGCACTGGTGGAGTTGTTCGATCCGGTGCGCGTGCGAGAACTCGCCCAGGCGATCGACTTGCGCCGGGCCCGGCCTCACCACGCCTCAGGAGCGCGTGAACCAGCGGCGACGACCGCGTTCACGGTCGTCGACCGCGACGGCCTCGGCATCGTCGTGACCGCTACCCTGCACGAGGTGTTCGGTTCCGGCTTTGTCGCTGGCGACACCGGGCTGCTCCTCAACAACGCTCTGGCCGCCAGAACCCTCGATCCACAGGCGTTAGAACGCCTGGAAGCCGGTGCCCCTGTTCGGCAGACATCGATCCCGATCGTCGTCAGCGGCAAGAAGAGGCTCATCGGACTCGGTTCATCGGGTGGCTCGGCGCAACCGCAGATTCTCGTGCATGTTCTCGTCCACCTGCTCGAGTTCGGCTTTTCGCCCCAGGAAGCGGTCGAACTCCCGCGCTGGCGCTACCGTACCGCCGGCCGAGCAGCACAGTGGCCAGACCAGACAGGCGGGCTGGTCGACGTCGAGGGGCGCCTCCCGAACGTCACGATCGAGGGATTGCAGGCACGTCGGCATCGAGTGCAACGGCTGTCCCGCTGGGGCCCGATCGGCTCCTGCCAGCTCGTGGTCCGCCGTGACGACGGGGGCGTCGTGCTCGAGGCGGCCGCCGATCCTCGGAGCGATGCGTACGCACTCGCCCGCTGACGAGGAGCTGGTCCGATGGAGCGATCCTGGCGAGCGAACGGTATCGTCACTTTCCTCAGCGACTACGGGATCGAGGATAGCTATGTCGCGCAGGTCAAGGGTGTCATGCTCGCTCGGAATCCCGCCCTCAGGCTCATCGATGTGACGCACCTCGTTCCGCCACAGGATATTCTCGAAGGAGCGTTCCAGCTCGCCACGGTCTGGCACGTCTTCCCACTGGGAGCCGTGCACCTTGCGGTCGTCGATCCAGGCGTGGGTACGACGCGTCGAGCGGTCGCTGTGCTCGCCGACGGGCAGTTCTTCGTACTGCCGGACAACGGACTCGTGACCTTCATCCTCGACGAGGCCCGTTCCGTGCAGGCCTGGTCGCTCGATCGCAGCGAGTTCCACCGGCATCCCGTCTCGGCGACCTTCCATGGCCGGGACATTTTCGGGCCGGTCGCTGCAGCGCTCGCCTCCGGCACGCCGCCGGACCAGATCGGCACGCCGGTCGACCCAGCGACGCTCGAACGCCTGCCCGTTCCCGCACTCGAGCTGGCGCAAGAAGCCGTACGCGCCCCGATCGTGTCGATCGACCATTTCGGTAACGCTCGGACACTGATTCGCCCTGACCACCTGCCAGCTGCGCCTGAACACCTCGTGGTTACCTGCGGTTCGCTCCACATACGAGGGATCTCCCGTACCTTCGCCGACGTGGCGCCAGGCGAGCCGGTCGCCTACTTCGGCAGTCATGGCGGCCTCGAAATCGCTGTACGCAATGGAAACGCTGCTCGGGCCTGGCAGCTCCAGCGCGGCATGCTGGTCGAGGTACGCCGGTCCGCGCTGTGATGGTATACTGCACAAACGAGCGTCGGGCTGTGGAGCAGGCCAGCATGGGACGCGTGAACACACGAAAACCGCGACGCAAGACGACGAAGCGCACCACCCGATCGACGACGCCGGGTGCGCCAGCCCCGCCTTTGGCACGGTTGGCAGGTACCTCGTCGACGGATGCTGGCAGCGGCATCATCAGCCCGTGGGGGCGAGTCGACGAAGAGTACGCCTTGATCAAGGCGGATCTCAAGCGTCTCGCGTGGGTGACGAGCCTCCTCATGCTCGTGCTCGTGGTGCTGACGTATTTCCTCCGCTGAGCAGGAACGTTCCGCGTAACAGAAAAGGCCGGGCACGAGCAGCATGAGCCCGGCCTTTTCGTGCGTTCGGCAGGACGATCACGTCTCCAGCGAGTCGTCGAGATCGAAGTCGGAGATCAGCGTCTCCTCGTCGACCGTGCTCAGCAACTCGTCGCCGACCGACTCTTCGACCTCGACGACTGCTTCCTCTTCGACTTCCTCCTCGAGTGCCTCGGCTTCTTCCAGCAGCTCCTCTTCCTCCTCCAGCACTTCCTCTTCCCGGCCGAACGTCTCCGGCAGGTAAGGACGAGGCGGCGCGATCTTCGGCTGCGGCGGGAAGGACGGTGTGTCAAGCAGGTGCGGTGCGCGGAAGACCTCGCGCAGGATGATGCGGAGCGTGTCACCGGTCAGCTGTACCACGTAGGCGCGATAGACGTTACCCTGCCGCGTGAGGTCGATGAGCCGCCGGGCGATGCGTCCCTCGAGTTGCCCGAGCCGCGTGCCGTCTGCATCGACGACGAACACCGCGTTCTCGAGGACATCGAGGAAAACCTCCTGGCCAGGGAAGAGACGGGCCAGAACGACCGGCGGGGCGGGGCGCAGGAGATCCGTCACGTAGGTACGCCCCATCTCTTCCATGAAGACATCATGCCGTGGTGCTGGCCGACCGGTCGGTATGGGAATCACGCCATCCGTTGTTTGACTCGCCAGCCACTCGAGACGCGCCACGTTCCGTTGGGCGATCGCATTCCCCGGCTCGATCTCCAGGGCACGCTGGTAGGCAGCACGCGCATCGGCGACCCGGCCGAGCTCGGCGTACGCATGGCCCAGCCGATTCCAGGCTGCCACATCGCGCGGCGCCAGCTCCGTGATCTTCCGATTCAGCTCGACCGCCCGCTCCCAATTACCCTGGAATGCCGCCTGCTTGGCCGCTTGCGTCAGTCGTCGCAAGAGCCGGCGTTCGTGACCGCCCTGGTTCACCAGCGCTGACATCGCTCTCCTCGACCTCCGTCTCGGTCACCTCGCTGTACCAGCGGCGACCGGTGTTTCGACCGCCACTGGTTCACCGAGCAGATACCATGGGCTCGTCTGCGTGATCCGTACCTGGACGAAGCGGCCTTTCCAATTCCCCGGCGCCTCGAAGAAGACGAGCGTGTTTCCACGTGTCCGACCGCGCCAGCGACCACGCGCCATCCCGTCCACCAGGATCTCGACCATCTGCCCCACGTACCGAGCGTTCCGCTCACGCGCGATGCGCTCCTGCAATTCCTCGATCGCGCGATGACGCCGCCGCTTCTCCTCGCGCGGCACGTCGTCGACCCACCGCGCCGAGAGCGTTCCCGGTCGCGGGGAGTACATCGCGACATGCACCTTGTCGAAGCGAATCTCCTCCAGCAGGCGGTACGTGTTCATGAACTGCGCTTCCGTCTCGCCGGGGAATCCGACGATAATGTCGGTCGACAGCGTCACGTCCGGGATCAGTTCGCGAATGCGCGCGATCCGTTCACGGTACTCGTCGACCGTGTAGTTGCGTCGCATGCGGCGCAGCACCTCATCGTCACCCGCCTGCACAGGGAGATTGACATGCTCGCA
>BEID01000092.1 GCA_002898975.1 bacterium HR27
CGTCCTTGAGTGGCCGCACCGCGACGATCGACTCCGGTGTCTTGCCGACCATCGCCTTGGCCTCGACACCGACCGCCAGGACACGGCGCGTCTTCTTGTCGACGGCAACGACCGACGGCTCGGAAATCACGATCCCTTTACCGCGCACGTAGACGAGGGTGTTCGCCGTTCCGAGGTCGATCCCGAGATCGCGGCTGAACAGCCCGAACAGTGCGCTGAGTGGCCGAATCATCGTCGTGCCCTTCCTCCCACCGGCCTCACCGTCACCGCAGGTAGAGACCAGGATCTTGATAGACCCCGTTGTACATGATGATGAAGTGGACGTGTGGGCCGGTCGAGTACCCTGTACTCCCCATCGGGCCGATGTACTGCCCCTGGTTGACCCACTGTCCGACCTGCACCGGTGGCGGCTCGGCCATGTGCCCGTACCAGGTCACGAACCCATTGCCATGATCGATCGCGACGGCGTAGCCCAAACCGTAGTTGTTCCACCCGCTGAAGATCACGGTACCGCTGTCCGCCGCCACGATCGGCGTGTACATGTTGTTCGCGATGTCCCAACCGTTGTGCCCAGCGTGGAAGTACTGTGTGATCACACCCGTCGTCGGCCAGATGAAGGAACCGCGCGGGGCCTGCCGTTGGGCCGGCGGGTTGCTCGGGGCCGACGCCGAGCTGCCCGGCGCGCTCTGCGCGGGAGCGGGCTCTGGCGGAGGTGGTGGCGGCGGTGGCGGTGGCGGCTCGCCGCCTGGGATCATGACGAGCTGACCGACGCGCAACACGCCATTGGGACCGATCCCGTTCATCGGGTAGTCCCGGATCACCTGCGGGTCGACACCCCAGTACTCGGCCAGCGACTCGATCGTATCGCCTTCCTTGACCTTCACCATGACTCCGTCGGTCGGCAAGATCGCGAGCTGCTGACCGGGATAGATCAGCTCAGGGTCAGGCAACGAGTTCGCCCAGGTGATCGTCTGCACCTTGAGCCCGAAGCGTTCGGCAATCTTCCAGAGGGTGTCCCCTTCCTGCACGGTGTACATGATCACCCGATCGCGCTGCGGCATCTTGCCACCGGGAACCATGATGATCCGGTTCGGCACGAGGTCAGTGTCGCGCTGCACACCGTTCGGCTCGTAACTGGTGATGGCATCCGGTGTCACCCCATACCGTGCAGCGATCGACTCCAGCGTGTCCCCCTCGCGCACGACATGGAGCATCCCGTCGACCGGCGGGACACGTAGCGGCATACCGGCCGGCAGCACGGCGCCTGGATCGGTCAAGTTATTCGCCCACAACAGCGTGTCGACGCTTCGCCCTGTCGCTCGCGCGACATCGTAAATCGTCTCACCGCCGCTCGTGACGTAGGTGTCGAGCACCAGGACGTCCGGTTTGACCGCCACCCATCCGGTCGCGAGATACCCGCCCCGGGGGTCAGTCGCAGCGAGACTCACGTTCTGTCCAGCGAGCGTCCCCGGTACGTAGCTCGCATCCCAGAGCGCCGCGATCTGATCCGTGCCGGCCGAAACGGAAACGAGCAGCGGGCGACGCCAGAATCCTCCACCGAGTGCGACCACCAGAATGCATCCGACAACCGCCAGATGGAGGGACCACCGACCCCACCGCCACGCTGCCTGCCGACGCGATCGCGTCGGCGGAGTCGCCCCACGCCGGGGTGTCCGCTGCAGCGGTTCGAGCACCGGCGCAGGCTTGCGATGACCGTTCCCTCGGGCCGGCAGCGCTACCGGCTGCGCGGGCACTTCGAGGAGGCGGGCACCACCCTTGGCGGGCGAAACGTACACGCCCTGCTCCGGGGCAGGCTCGCTGGCCCCTCGCTCGACCGCATGGCCGTTCATCGAGGGCTCGTCGGCGTTAGCCTCGGGCAACCAGCCGAACCGAACCGTGATCTCGGGAGCGCTCGCCCGCTGCTCTTCCGGTGAAGACTGATGCGGCATCGTGTGCTCCCGGCTTCCCTTCCCTCGGCCGTGCGCCGATTCTCTGCGTCCCGATGCCGAACTCGACAATTCCCCAATCCTCGCGCGCAGCATAGCACGTCAGGCCCTTCGCGTCAAATCGGAGACGGCAAATTCAGCGACGTTTTCCCCTCCGCATAGTCCTGGTTTCGTGCTGACATCAGCACCGTACGCGCGAGCGTGACAGGCGAAACCTACTCGTAAGAACCTGTTCACGCATCCTCGTTTTGCGCTACCATGGGGCGAACACGACAACTGAGGGTGCTCGATGGATACGAGAACCACTGGCCACACGACGTGGAAAACTGCATATATACCGGAGACGATTCATGCCATCGTCAACCCGGCCGCCGGCGGTGGACGTCCAGCCAGAACCTGGCCGCGACTCCGGCAGCGGCTCGAACAGCTCGGCCTGCGTGTCCACGAAGCACACACTGCCGAACCCGGTGCGGCCACGCACCTCGCCCGGACGTTCGTCCGCGCGGGCGCGCGGGAACTGCTCGTCGTCGGCGGGGATGGGACGCTGAACGAGGTGGTCAACGGGATTCTCGACGAACAAGGGCGACCACTCGGTCCAGTCACCCTCACGATCGTCCCGTGTGGCACCGGTCGTGACTTTCCGCGCCTGTTCGGTATCACGCGGGCCGAGCAGGCGGTCGATCTCCTGTACTACGGAGAGTTGTGTCGAGTGGACGTCGGGCAACTGACCTTCACTGACCCGGATGGGGTTGTGCGCCAGCGCTATTTCGTGAACATGGCAGATATCGGACTGGGGGCGGAAACCGCCGCCTCGGTCAGCACGACGACCAAGCAACTCGGCGGCTTTCTCGCTTATCTCATTGCCGCGTTCCGAACGATTCTCCGGCATACTGCTGCCGAACTGGCGGTCGACATCGATGGCGAGAAGGTGTTCACGGGCCCGGCGCTGATGATCGCTATCGCCAACGGGCGCTTCCACGCTGGCGGTATGCGGATCGCACCCCAGGCATCGGTCACCGATGGGACGCTCGAGCTCTTCGTCCTTCGCGAGGTACCGCGGCGCATTCTCCTCGGTTCACTCTTGCCAGCCGTCTACCGCGGCACGCACGTCCAGCATCCTGCCGTCCTGCACTGGTCCGGATCGCGCGTCCGCATCACCGGTCCAAAGCCGGTGCGGATCGAAATCGATGGCGAGCCGGTCGGGACCACCGACATCGAAGCGCGTGCGGTTCCGCGAGCGCTCGTGATTCGTGTCCCGGCTGGTCGCTGCCGAACCGCTTGACCTTCCCGCACCCCTCTGCCACAATCGGGCGGTGCGAGCACTGCTGCTCGCGAAGCCAGAGAGTTAGGGAGTACGAGCGGAACGATGACGACCGAACAGCGGTCCATCAACCAGGCCGAGGCACTCGCTGAGGCGCTCCGTATCCTCGCCGAGGGGCCGGAGACAGGCACGTTCACGGTCTATGGTGAGCCACCTTCGCCACGTTTGCGGTGGTTCATCGAGGGCTTGCGAAACGAACTCGAACGACGCGGGCACGAGTTCCATCCGCGACCGATTCCGGATATCCGACTGGTACTGAGCGTTTTTCCGCACGACAAGCCACATCGGTATCGCCGCAAGGCACAGGCGACCTTCGTCGTCGGCATTACCGAACTGCCGGAGCGGCCACAGGACATTTTGACTGCCTGTTACCCGTATTTGCTCTACGCGCTCGCGAACCTCGTTCTGATCCTGATCCCGGGCGAAGCCGGACCGGAAGCGCACTTCGTCACGCTCGAGCGTGGGCACTACGGGATCCCGTATCGGGCAGGCGAAGACGAGCAGTTCTTCGCCGCCATCTACGAGCGGCTGCATCCGCTCGCCGCGTCCCATCTGGTCATCAATAACGTGTTCCGCACCGATCTCGAACCGGAGTTGTGGAACGGCGACGAGATCACGCAACAGATTTCTCGTGCCGGCAAGCGGCTCGAAGCGATGAACCTCCTCCCCGCGCCGTTCCCGGTCCACGAGCTCCTCAGCGAGGAGGACTTGCGGCACGTCAAGCGACTCTACGGACTGGGCGGCCTGAGCTACGGGAACCTGAGCGCACGCAAGGACCGCCACCGCTTCTGGATGAGCGCGAGCGGCGTTAACAAGGCACAACTCGAGGTGATCGGCCGCGATATTCTGCTGGTGAGTGGTTTCGACCCCTCGATTCCGGCGATCATCCTCAGCGTGCCGCCCAACGTCGAGCCACGCCGGGTCTCGGTCGACGCCATCGAGCACTGGATGATCTACCAACAGCATCCGGAGATCGGCGCGATCGTCCACGTCCATGCCTGGATGGACGGGATCCGCTCGACCGAGATCAACTATCCCTGCGGGACGCTCGAACTCGCGCTCGCTGTCTCCAATTTGCTCGCGCAGGAGCCCGACCCGACACGCGCAGTGATCGGGCTGAAGAACCACGGCGTCACCATCACCGGTCGCAGTATGGACGAGATCCTCGACCGGATCGACGGCAAACTGATCCCCCAAGTCCCGATGACCTGAGCGCGACCGAAGAGGGTAAGTTAAGGCCGGGCCGCCTGGAGGGACCAGGCGGCCCGGTGTGTTGGAGGATCGTTCAGCGGTCGAACGCGAAGACCGCCTTGATGACCCCGCTGCTCCCTTTCGCGGTCACCGTCTCCAGCGCCGCCCGATAGTCCGCGAGCGCGAACCGATGCGTGACCAGCCAGCCCAGCTCGACCCGGCGTTCCGCCATCAGGCGGACTGCGTGATGGATGCTGGAGGCGCGGATACCGTCGAGCAGTTCGTCGGCATAGGCCATCGACCCACGGATTTCGACCTCGCGAAGCCAGATCGGCGTCCAATCGACGCCGTGCGGGTCGCCGGCGAGCCCGACGAGCACCACGCGCCCGCCGGCCCGCGTCACCGCGAGGGCGTCCTGCACCGAACGGCTCGATCCGACACAGTCGAAAACGGTATCGACACCGCCCTGCACGAGCCAGCGCCCGAAGCGTGCCCGATACACCCGCGCGCCGGTGAGACGTGCCAGCTCCCGGTAGAGCGGCGATCCAGGTCGGGTACGGAGAACGGCATCAGCTCCGAGACGCGCGGCAGCTTCGGCCTGGAACGGATACCGGGCGGTCACGAGGATCCGGGCGCGACAGCCGACCGCGCGCAACGCCGCTACCGTGAGCAGCCCGATGATGCCGGCTCCGAGCACGAGTACCGTCTCGTCGTCCGACGGCCGGTTTCGGAGGACCGCATGGAGCGCCACCCCGAAGGGTTCCGCCAGTACCGCCTCCTCGTCCGAGAGCGCATCGGGCACTGGCACGAGTTGCGAGCGATGCGCGACGAAGTTCGGGCTCCATCCCCCGCCGGTGTCGCGGCAGAAACCGATCATGATGCCAGGTGCGATCGTCCCCTCGCGGAAGCGCAGGCAACGGTTCGGCATTCCGCGCGCACACTCGACGCACAGATCGCGGAAACCGCGCGCAACGCACCCGAGCAAGGGATTGACGACGACCCGCTGACCGATCGCGAACCCCTCGACGGCAGCACCCAGTTCCGTCACCTCGCCCACGATCTCGTGGCCGAGCGTGAACGGGAAGGAGACGAGGGGCGAGGTCGTGGTGCTCGCGTGCAGCGTGATCACGCCGATATCGCTCCCACAGATGCCGCTGAGACGCGTGCCGATCCGCACCCACTCGGCATTCGGTAACCGAGGCTCCGGGACATCCCGCAGCTGCAGGAGGCCCCAGCCGTTCCAGTACACCGCCGGCCGGACACGGCCGAGCGCTTTCGCGACGAGATACCGCGGTACGCTTTCGACGATCTGCAGCGCGAGCATCGTCCCTTCCCTTTCTACATGCGTGCTGGGCCAGAGACGATCCGCCCCGGCAAGGCACCGGTGTGCACACCGTCGCGGAGAACCTGCTCTCCGTTGACCCAGACGTGACGGATTCCGCTCGGCAGCTGGTGCGGATCTTCGAACGTCGCCCGATCGGCCACCGCCTCCGGATCGAAGACGACGAGGTCAGCGTAGAACCCTGGGCGTACCTGTCCCCGATCCCGCAAGCCGAGCCGGTCAGCGACTGCCGAAGTCATCTTGCGGATCGCTTCCTCGAGCGTGAGTACGCGTTCGTCGCGGACGTATCGCCCCAGTACCCGCGGATAGGTGCCGTAGGCCCGCGGGTGAACGGGCCCCTCAGCACGCGCCCAGGTCGGGTCGAGGCCA
>BEID01000093.1 GCA_002898975.1 bacterium HR27
GGCTTCCTCAGCCCGGCGGGACGAGGCAGCAGCACGTGCAACCCCAGCCGCCCGGGCAGGATGCCCACAGACAGACTGCACCGCAGGAGATGAGCACGCAGGCAAGACAGCGCCAGGAAGGGGGAATACAGACGTAGAGGCACGCATGGCAGCAACTTCCGAACGCTCGCCAATCGAACCGGCAACAGCAGCCGCATGGCACCTCATAGGGACCGCACTCCTGCAAAACCTGTTCAGAGTGGTTTACCCATACCAGCTGGCCGTTCTCGCTGAACCGAGTGAGACGCACGTGGTCCCCCACGTCGATCAGGAAGGCCGCCGAGCGTCCACGATCGTCGCGCAGTGGCAGGATACCAACCTGCTCGGTCACTGTTGCGACGATCAGCCACAGCCTCCGCCCGTCGGCCAGCCGGTGCTCGGCTGCCTGCACCGCGGCCAGCTGCGCCGGACCGAGCACCGCCGGAAGGTCAGGCCCGGCCACGAGCTCCGCCAGGAGTTTCTCCCTGGCTGCCGGATCGAGCAGGGTCGTCTCGACCGGCTCGACCGCCCACCAGGGCCGCGCCTCCCCCGCTCCCTGCTCCTGTGCTGCCACTGGTCGCGTCATCCCCCGCCAACGAGCCGAGCCAGCACTGTGCTCGCTCCCGACCGTCGTCGCGCTGCGCGCCGCCACGTCCGCTCCTTCTCCAGTGGTCCGCCATCCCAAGTGACGGACCGCACGGGTGACCGAAACCAGTCCCTTTCGGTGGACAGCGCTGTCCACCGAGGGTGCATCCCGCTGTCCTCCACTCCTCAGCGGAGCAGCAGCCCCTGCCGCCGCGCCGCCTCCGGGACCTATCGAACCGGCGCCTGGCTACGTTTGATTGGTATCCCACCGTCCTTTCGCTCGGTATCGTTCTCTCCCGGCGCAGGTATGGGCATGGTCACCTCCTGGTGCGCGTCGATCGGTTCGAGGCCTGGCTGCACCGCAGGACGAGTCGGTCGCGTCGTACGGCCCGGAGCACGATGAAGATCGAGAGCAGCATGATGGAAACCGCTCCGAGCGAGAAAGAGAAGAACGGAAACGAATCCAACGAGCGGAACAGGAACCGTGTCACGGGCTCGATCGCAAAAGCAGCGAGTCCCGGGAGCAGCAACAGGAGGACGACGAACTGTTGCGCGACTGCGGTCGATTCTGCCCACGCTGAGATGCTCACCTGAAGGGCCATGACGGTGAGCGAGCCGCTCGCCGCGAAGACCAGCGACAGCAGCAATCCTCGGAGCGGCACGGGCTGCCCGGCTAAAGCAGCGACTCCTGTTGCGGCACTCACCAGCGCAGCGTCGTACAGCAAACCGACGAGCCAGTACGGCACGACCTTCGCCAGAGCGAGCATCCAGTCCGGGACGGGCGCAAGGAGCCAGACCTCGAGGGTTCCACGCTCGCGCTCCCCAGCGACCGCACTGGCGAGCAAGCTGGACAGTGCGGCGAAAGGGAACAGGATGAGGACGAAGACCCCGAACCCGGTTGGGAGGAGCAGCGCCACACTTTCCGCAGGGATGATGGGAGCGCTGATGGCGAACAGGAGGAGCGGCATCACGAGAAAGGCCAGAAGCCGCCGCCCGCGCTCACGCGCGGCGAAAGTCCGGGCAAGCTCCCAGCGGCAGAGTTCCCAAAAGCATGCCAGCATAGGCGCCCTCTCACGCACGGACAAGGAGCGTTCTGAGTGCCTCTTCCAGTTTGCGCTCGTCTCCTTCCGGTGTCTTGAGTTCGTCCCTCGTCACGGACGCGATGACCTTGCCGCGTCCCAGAACGACGAAGCGGTCGCAGACGACCAGCGCGTCACTGAGGACGTGCGTCGCGAAGATCACGGTTCGGTCGGGACGTGCCCGCTGCCACTCGCGGAGCCAGGTCAGGAAATCGACGCGCGCGAGCGGATCGAGTTCGTTCGTGACCTCGTCGAGGAGCAAGAGCTTCGGTTCACCGAGGAGTGCGCGCGCCAGGGCAACCCTTTTGCGGAAGCCGGCCGAGAGCGAGCCGCACCACTCGTCGAGGACCTCGTCGAGAGCCAGGATCCGGATCACCTCGCGCAGCTGTGCCTGCCGTCGCTGCCGATCGTGCGGCAACACGAGGCGTGCAACATGTTCGAGGTGATCCCGTACGCGCATCTCGTCGTAGAGGCCGTCCCGTTCCGGAACGTAGCCGATAAGCCGACGCACCGCTTCCGCTCGCGCCGGTATCTCCATGCCCAGTACGATAGCCCTACCCTGCCCGGGCTTCAGGAGACCGGCGATCAAGCGCAGGAGCGATGTCTTCCCAGCCCCGTTCGGACCGAGGAGTCCGCAGATGCACCCCAGTGGCACCCGCAGGTCGATGGCGTCGAGAATGAGCTTGCCGGGGCAGGCGACCGTGATGCCTTCCAGAACGACTGCCTGGTCTGCTGCGTTACGAGACGACTCCACTGCTCGCTGTTTCCACCACTCTCCGGAACACGTCGCCGTCTTTACCATGGGCGAATGCAGGGCCAGCAGTCACAACCGAGCTGTCGTGAGCACAGGATAATGACACTCGCACACGTTCCCACGGCTGCGCTGCAACAGATCAGGTTGCCAGTGAAGCAGCAAAGGGCGAGGCCGGCGCACACCACGTTCCCGACGAGACAGGCCCGACAGTCGGGACAGCAGTTCGCGCTGGCCTGCAGCACTGGGTCCGCGGTCGGGCCAAGCGACAGACCGAGTTCATCAGGTCTGAGTAGGCGAACGGTGCCACCCTGCTCGACTGCGAACACTGGCGCTCCAGCTGGTGAGTCTAGCCACGCGTAGGTGGCGACTCCCTCGAGACACACCAGAGCGATGCGCCGCCCAGTGTCAGCGAGAATCGAACCGGAAAAGGTCTTCTCGTGAACAGCCGAACGGAAACGCACGATCGCATCCGGGCTCCACTTGTGCTCGCTTTCTAGCCACTGAACCAGGTCCGGCACATGAGCACAACACTCGATCGTCTGGCCGCTGGCTACTCGCTCGACGGTGAGGGCGTTCAGCCGGAATGGAGGTGGTGCTGCCTCCGCCTGCTGCGGCTCGATCGCCAGCTTCCCGCTCGCCAGGAGCCCAAGCGCGGTGCCGAGCCCCGCCACGCGCCGCAACACGCGCCGCCGCGTCAGCACCGGCCCGACCGCCACCGGACTCGCGAGCGCCCCCAGTTCGCTCGCCAGCGCCAGCCCCCGCCGCACCCCGAGCAGCCGCACCAGCAGCAGCACCAGCCGCCGCCCAGTGTACGCCCGCAGGCGGTCACCAGCGACCGCGAACAACACCGGTTCCCACGGCGCCCTCGCTCCCAGCGCCCGCTCCCGCCAGGCCGCCACCTCGGGCTCGCGCAGGCTCCGCGCTTCGAGTCACCCACCACCCAGCTCGACGATCCGCTCGGCGATGGCGCGGCAGCGCCCACAGGCTCCGTCGGAGGCCAGCACCCACTGCATGGCGCACCCTCCTGCCTCCGCTTCCGTCCGTCGCCTAGAGGATCGGCCTGCTCTGGGTACCTGCACAAGACTCCTTCGGTGGACAGCGCTGTCCACCGAGGGTGCACCCCGCTGTCCTCCACTCCCTCAGCGGGGCAGCAGCCCCTGCCGCCGCGCCGCCTCCACCACCGCCAGCCGTCCCCCCGTCACCCCCAGCTTGGCCGCCAGCCGCCGCACCCGCCCCTTCACCGTCGCCGGAGCGATGCCCAGCCGTGCCCCGATCGCCCCATCGGTGAGGTGCCAGTCGGCCAGGAGCGGCAGGAGCTGCTGCTCCACCGGACTGAGCCGCGGGCGCCCCACCTGCTCCCGCCACAGCGCAGCCAGCTCGGCGGCCGCCGCTGGCCCGGCGACGAGCAGCGGGCTGTGGCTGAGCACGGCGAGCAGGGCGGGCACTGCCGCCCGGTCGAGATCGGCCCAGGTGAGGAGACCACGGAGCGGCAACCCGGCCGAAAGGAGCGTGTGGAGCAGGTGGGCCTGGAGCGTGCGGGCGAGGAGCAGGCTCGGCTGCTGGGCGAGGAGCGTAAGGAGTGCTGGGTCCGGTGGCTCGGCGAGGTGGTCGCTCCCGAGGACGAGGAGGTCGGGCTGGAAGTGGCGAGGAGTGCCAGCGCGGTGGCGCGGTCGTGGGTGAGCTGGACGGCGGTCACGCCCGGGCAGGTGCGGAGCTGGCGTGCCAGGTCCTGCCAGCCGAGCGCCTCGTCCGCCAGGAGCAGGATGCGGGTCATCGCGGGCGTCTCTTCCGGGCAGTCGGTCGGTTGCCGGAACGATAGCACGCGCTCTGCCGTTCCGGCAAGCGGAACCGGAGCCACACGGTACCGCCGGCGCTACGGAGGTAGCGTGATCGGAACCCCGATGACCAGCACGAGCGGGGTAACACGCCATCCGGCGGAGAGCCCTCCATGCCCAGCCGGCCTACCCCGCCGCACGACACCGCCGCAGTCCTCACCTCCAGCGGCCCTGGGAAGTCGATCAGCTTGAGTCCGAGTCACGCGCAGGCAAGCTGATGCCGTCTCGCTCGGCAAGTCGGGGTCAGTCGGGACTCAGACCGGCGTGCAGGCTTCCTGCCCCAGGAGCCGCACTGTCCTGGCACGCACCCGGAAACGTGCCGCGCACGCCTCGCCAGCCGAGCGTGACAGCGATGAGCGAGCCGAAAACGCCTCTTCAGCCCGGACTGGCTCGAGCGAGATGGTGCGCAGTGGGCGCTCGCCGGTTCACTCCTCCGGTTCGACGTGCACGCCCGGGAAACGCTGGGAGAGCTGCTCCTGGAGTTGCGCGAGCGCCCGTTCCTCGAGCGCCAGCACGTGCTCGTTCACTTCCCGCAACCGGCGCGTCAACCGGGCCGAAAGCGCCAGGGCGCTTGCAGCCAGGTGCAAAGCGTCCTCGGCGGCGAGATCGGCACGGTTCGCCTGCTCGAGGAGTTGCGCCATCCGCTCCTGGTAGGTCGTCACCATGACGCCGAAGCTGCGCAAAACGATCCGCGTCGTGTCGGCTGTCCGCTCCTCGCTCATGCCTGCCCCGCTCTCAGCTCGCGCGTACCGCCTCCAGCGCTTCCAGGATACGCGCGACCGCGAAGTCGATCTCGTCGCGGGAGATGATGAGCGGCGGCAAGATGCGCACGACCGTCGTTCCGGCCGGGAGCGCCAGGACACCGCGTTCTTGCAGGGCCTTCAGCACCGGAGTCGCCCGGGTCTTGAGGTCGAGTCCGAGCATGAGCCCGACGCCGCGCACCTCGCGCACCAGCGGGTGGCCGAGTCCGGCGAGTTGCTCGCGGAAATAGGTACCCAGTCCACTGGCCAGCGGGATGAGTCCGTCGTCTTCCAGCGTCTCCAGCGTCGCCAATCCCGCCGCGCAGGCGAGCGGATTGCCACCGAAGGTGCTGCCGTGCACGCCGGCCGGCAAGGCGAGCGCCACATCCTCGGTCATGAGTGTCGCACCGATCGGCACGCCGTTGGCCAGCCCCTTGGCCACGCAGAGCAGGTCGGGAGAGACGCCTACATGCTGGCAGGCGAACCAGGCACCGGTGCGGAGAGCGGTCTGCACCTCGTCGAACACCAGGAGTGCGCCACGCTCGCGCGTGATCCGTCGTGCTGCCGCGAGGTATTCCGGCGGTGCCGGGTAGATGCCAGCTTCGCCCTGTACCGGCTCGAGGATCACCGCAGCGGTCTCCGCGTCCACCGCCGACTCGAGCGCTGCCACATCGCCGTACGGGACATGCGTGACCTCCGGCAAGACCGCGAGGAACGGCTGGCGATACTTCGGCTCGCCTGTCGCCGCCAGCGCGCCGAGCGTCCGCCCATGGTAGCCACGCTTGGTCGCGACGATCTTGCGCCGGCCTGTCACCGACCAGGCGAACTTGAGCGCCGCTTCGACCGCTTCCGCACCGCTGTTGCTGAGGAACGCACGCGAGAGTCCATGCGGTGCGACCGCGAGGAGCTTTTCCAGGAACGCCGCGCGCACATCGGAGGCGAACGACTGATGGCAGCTCAGGAGCCGGCTCGCCTGGCCGACGATCGCGGCCGTGACACGCCGGTGCGCATGCCCCAGGACATTCACGCCGTAGTTGCTCATCAGGTCGAGGTACCGCTGGCCATCGCTGTCGTAGAGCCAGACACCCTCACCGCGCACCAGTGCGATGCCACGCTTGGCATAGAGCGGCGGCTGCAGCGACTCGTCCAAGATCGGAA
>BEID01000094.1 GCA_002898975.1 bacterium HR27
GGAAAGCTGAAAAGATCGGAACCATGAAGACACCGCCGCCGAGCCCGACCATCGCACCGAGCGCACCAGCGAACGCTGCAACGACGAGGATACCGATTTCCACCTAATGACCCCCGACGAGACGAGTAATCGGTAACGCGGCAACCACGAGGAGGACGACAACGACCAAAGCGGTCGTCCGGCGATCGCCGCGGCGCGCACAGGCACCGAGCATCACCAGGAGACCAGTAACCGGCCCGAGGGCAACGAAGAGCAGGGCAGCTGTTTCAAGGGCGACTGGCTGACCGCGCATCAGCTCGCTGGGGAGGTTCGTCAAGGAAACGGTGGCCTGCTCCAGGTTACCATCTTCGAACAGGTCGAGAACGAGGCCGACAGTGAGGAGTGCGACGGCAAGCCCCAGCCACAGCCGGTAGAGTCGCGCGAGCATTTCCGAGAGTTGGCCGAGATGCGCCTCGCCACAGTCGATTCGTTCAGCCGGTGCGACTGTCGATTCTGTCCGTGGCATCGTCCAGCGACGACCATTCCGGTACGAGACACTGCTCCCACTGCCGCGGAGCCGCTTGTCTCATCATACCATTCGTCGCCAGCAGTCTCGACCCCAGCTGGGAACGGCCTAACCACCGACGACACCGGCGAGGCCGAGCAGCAAGATGACCAACACGACGAGGGCGATGACGACGAACACGAAGTCGCGTTCCAGGGCGAACAGCACGAGCGTCAGCGCCACCCGAGCAGTCGGGGTAAGAATCAGGACGAGCAGGCCGAGCCGCATCACGTCATCTGGCTGACCACTGAGGATGCCGCTCACGAGCGCCTGCAGACTCGTCCGGAGGGTGCCGCTCCGGAGGGCCAGGAGTTCGTGCAACGTCTGGGGATCACTAGGTTGCGGTCCGCGCACGAAGAACAGCAGGAGACCGATGGCACCGATTGCGGCTGCGACGAGTACCCCGAATCGCAAAACGCGACTGATCAGCAGATCGATGCGTTCCTGGACCGGGTTCAGGGTCGCGGTGTCGGGCATCCCAGACTGGACCGAGCGATCGTGCATGTCACCATACCCCCAATCCACGCAGCAGCATCTGGACGGCGATCACCAGCAGGATGGGAATGAAGAGTTGGCGGACACGGCGGTTCGTCAGGCGGAGCAACAGCTGCGCACCGACCAGCGAGCCAGCCAGCACGCCGAGCATCACTGGTGTCGCGATCAACGGCACGACGTCGCCTCGCCAGAAGTAGATGCCAGCGCTGGCCGCTGCCGTGACGCCGATCATGAAGTTGCTGGTCGCCGTCGAGACCTTCATCGGCATGCGCATGCCCCAGTCCATGGCGAGCACTTTGAGTGCGCCGGCACCGAGGCCGAGCAACGCCGAAGCAAGTCCGGCCACGAACATCATGGCGAAGCCGATCGGGACACGCGTGACTTCGTAGGTCACGACCCGGCCGAGCGCACGGTCTGGGTAGGCGCCGCCGAGCCGGAGGTGCCGAGCCAGCCAGTCGGGCTGGACACCGGAGGGAACTTCTTCACCGAGACGACGCGCCATCGGACCGAGCGACGCCAGGAGAAACGCGGCGAAGAGGAAGTACAGCGCTCTCCCTGGGAGGAAAGGAACGAGCGACGCGCCGAGTACGGCGCCGCTACTCGTCGCCAATTCGAGGAAGATCCCGGCTCGCACGTTCGTCAAGTGGTCGCGCACATAGGCAGCGGCAGCTCCGCTGGAGGTCGCGATGATCGACACGATGCTGGCACCGACGGCGAGGTGGATGTCCAGGTGAAATCCGAGCGTTAGGAGCGGAACGATGAGAATGCCGCCACCCAGTCCGATGAGCGAGCCGAGCAAACCGGCGAGAAAGGAAAAGAGAAAGAGACCCACAACGAATAGTTCGATACCGACCACAGCCGTACCCTTTCGTCTGCCGACCCTGCCTTTCCTGCCCGAACCGGTCGGCTGGCCGGCGGTGGCAAGTCGATCGTGTGCAGCGGCCTATCGATCCAGACCGATCGCCGCTCCTGGATAGTACGGGTTCGTACCGCCGTGCAGGATTCCCTCATGGTCACGCAAGATTCCTCCTGGGCTGGCGAACGGGACATCAGCGAAGTCTTCGCGCACGACCTGAAGCCGATGTCCCCGCTCTTCGAGAGCAGCGATGACCGCCGGATCGATCCGGCTGCTCACCACCGTTGGTTCGACGATGCAGTCGATCCGCGCTGCGGAAATGGCCGCCTGGATACCGAGCCCATGGTCGATGACGTTGCTCACCACCTGCACCACTGCGTCGATGATCCGCCGTCCCCCCATCGCGCCGAGGATGAGAAACACCCCATGGTCGGCGAACACGAGCGTCGGTGCCATGTTGGCGAGCGGCCGTTTGCCTGGCTCGATCGAGTTGGCTCGCCCGGGTTCCGGATCGAACCAGAACATGCCGTTGTTCATGAGGATCCCGGTACCCGGCGCCACGACGCGCGATCCCCAGGCCGACAGCAACGTCTGGGTGAGCGCGACCGCGTTGCCCCACCGGTCGACTACACCGATGTGCGTTGTCGAACCCGTTCCGTAGTTGGGCAACGAGCGGGCGAAGACGCGTTCCACGCCGAGGCGGGCGGGGTCACCCGGCTCGATACGCTGGCGGGCGCGTTCGCCGATCTCGCTGGCTCGTTCTCGTGCATACGCGGGATCGGTGAGCCCGGCGACCGGCACCGGCACGAACGCCGGGTCAGCGAGGTAGGCGAACCGATCGACGAATGCCTGCCGGAACGCTTCGATGAGGATATGGAGGGTACGACTCGAGTTGTGACCGTATTCAGCGAGCGGGAAGCAGGCGAGCAGGTGCAGCGCTTCGAGAACCGTCGGCCCGCCGCTCGGCGCGGGGGCAACGGCGATGCGGTAGCCGCGGTACTCCCCCCAGAGCGGTGCGGACAAGCGGACAGTGTAGCGCTCGAGGTCCTCCATCGTTAGGAGCGCACCCAGGTCACGCAACCCTTCGACCAGCTGCCGTCCGAGTTCGCCGCGGTAGAACGTGTCGGAACCCTCGCGGGCGATCGCTTCCAGCGAGCGGGCGAGATCCGGCTGCCGGAGGATGGTCGGCTCGAGCCCGGTCTGGACCGGCAAGGGAAGGCCATCGCGGGTGAAGATCGCACGCGTCGAGGGATACCGGGCGAGCAGAGCAGCATCTTGCGCCATTTCGAGACTGGTATGCCAGCTCACTGGGAAGCCGTCGCGGGCGAGCCGGATGGCGGGCTGGAGGAGTTCCGCAAGCGGTCGCGTTCCGTAGCGTTCGAGTGCAGTCACCAGCCCGGCGACGGCGCCGGGTACGGCAATGGCGAGTGGTCCGTGCACGTTGGCATCGCCCTCGACGGCGCGCCAGCCGAACCGTGTTGCGCTGGTCCCCGGGAGGAGTGCGTAGAGATCCGGGCGTGCCGCGAGCGGCGCGCACATGCCGAAATCGAGCGCCACGGTCTCTCGCCGCTCGGCCAGGTGAACCAGCATGAGGCCGCCTCCGCCGATCCCACTCATGAACGGCTCGACGACTCCGATTGCGAAGGCTGTCGCCACGGCAGCATCGACTGCGTTACCGCCATCCGCCAGCACGGCGACTCCGACCTCGGCCGCCAGCTCGTGTTGCGCGACCAGCATGCCGAGGCGGCCGGTCGCCTCGGTGCGGTCGATGATCCAGACGCCACGGTGCATCCCGGCCCTCCAACTCCGACTGCCCGTCACCGTGCACAGCCTATGCCCGGTACCGCCGGTGGGCAAGATGGACGATCGGCGATCCGGAACGCGTTACCGGCCAGCAGCGAGCCGCGGCACGGATTTCGTGGGGCTGGTGTCGCTTTCACACGCTATGCTAGCACGCACAGGATGGAACTTGACAGCTTGCCGAGCGATCGGTACGCTCCGGGTGGGCAGAACATTTGTGCGTCACGGGGGGCGAGCATGCGAGAACGGCCGCAGGAGGACGAGCGGGGACAGGCGATCCAGCCACCGCTCTTCGAGCTGGGGCGAGACGGAAAGCTCCGCGGTACCGTCGGTCTCCTCCCGGTCCTGACCGCCGAATCGTCCCTCGATGTGGCCCGCTTCTGGTTCCGGCGCTATCTGGAGCAGTCCGGCCATCCAGTCAATACGGTCAAGTCCTACAGCTACGACCTCGCGGTGTTCGAATCGGTCGTGGGACCGAAACCGATCCGGGAGATCGACGAGCGGGATGTCGCGACCTTCCTGGAGCAAAGCCGTGGCCGTTCCACGCGCAAGCGACGGCTGACGACGCTGTCGACGTTCTTCAAGTTCCTGATCACCCGCGCGAAGGTGCTGGAACACGATCCGACAGCAGCGTTCTACTCGGATCGGATCCCGCTCAAGACGCCGCAGCCGTTGTTCCCGGAGGAACAGGAGCGGCTGCTGGCGGCTGCAGCAGCGGAAGGGCCGCGGACGCACCTCGCGATCTGGCTGATGCTGCGACTCGGGCTGTCGCGGCACGAGGTGCTGGCCTTGCGGGCGTCGCACATCGACTGGGCGGATCCGGAGAGGCCGATCGTGTATGTCTTCGCTGAGGGAGAGAAGCGACGCCTGCGCGAACGCAAGCTCGCCGGCAACCGTGAACTGACCGAGATCTACCAGCGCTTGCTCGAGGAAGAGGGGCCACAAGATCGTCTCGTTCCCATCCTCCCGCAGTCGCTCAACAAGCTGGTCGAGCGTGTCGCCGCCGCTGCTGGTATCAGCAAGCCGGTGTCACCCCAGACGTTGCGTCACACCTTCGCAGTCGAGCAGGCGAAGCGCGGCGCGAGCGAGGACGAGCTCCTGGAGCTCCTGGGGCTCGCTGACGATGCGCGGAACCGGCTCAGCGTGCAACGGTACATACGCCTTGCGGCGCCGCCGCTCGATCCGCTGGCTGCGCCACGACCGGGCGGGGCGTCGTAGCGGTGCTCACAACCGTTCGTGCAGCGGCAGCCAGCTGAGTACGACATCGAGGACGAGCGGAAGCGGCTGGGCGGTATCGACGGTACGGTGCTCGAGTCCGGCGATCGGCTCCATGGCCTCGCCGTAGCGTGCGCGCTGCTCGAGGTAAATCGGCCAGGTGGCTTCGCTCGCCTGCCCCGGCTCCTGGGCGCGATAGCGCAACCGTTCGGCCACGATCTCAGCCGGACAGCAGCACTCGACGAGCATCGGCCGAGCACCGTACTGGGCAGCGAGCGCGCGGGCCGCTTCCCGCCATTCCCAGTCGAGGAACGTCGCATCGAGCACGACTGACCGGCCAGCGGCGAGTTCCGCGGCGGCACGATCGAGGAGCGTGCGGTATGTCGCCCGTGTCAGTTCCGGCCCGTAGATGTCGGCACCGTACGGGAGTTCGGCGCGTCGCTCGCGTGCTACACCAGCCAGTTCCTTGCGAACGATATCGGACGAATAGACCGGAATACTGAGACAGCGCGCCAGTCGACGCGCGAGTGCGCTCTTGCCCGTTCCCGAAAGGCCGCCGACGAGGATCAAGAGCGGTTCAGCCGGTTCGACCAAGTACGACGTCGCGAGGTCGATATAGCGCTCGGCCTGCGTGCGGACAGCAACGAACTCGTCGCTCTCCGGCGCGAGCTCGTCCAGGCGGAAGCAGTTGACCTTGTTCCGGACGTGAGCACGGTAGACGCTGTAGAAATGCACGAGCAGGGGTAGTTCCGGATCGTCGAGTGCATCGCTAGCGCGGAGCGTCAACCAGCGTGCCCAATTGCTCCGGCCGTGGTGGTCGAAGTCCATGCTGAGGAAGGCGAGATCGACTGCCACGTCGCCGCAGCGTAGTCGCGGGTTGAATTCGATGCAGTCGACGATCTGGAAGCGTGGCGGCGAGTCGGATTCGACGAAGATGTGGGCGAGGTGGAGAGCGCCGTGCCCTTCCACGATCCGTCCTTCGGCGATGCGGCGCTGGAACAGGTCGAGTCGCTCGCGGAGAAACCGTTCGCTGATCGACGCGATCCAACGGTGCTGGAGAGGAGCCAGGACGATACCGATGTACGGCTCCGTCTGGTCGAGGTTCTCGCGGATGTTGAACCAGACGGCTTCCGGGGTTCCCCAGCGGTCGATCTCCGGACTGCGTGCGGCCACGCGATAGAACTCGGCGAGTCGATCGGCCAGAGCGGCGAGGAGTTCCATCGAGAC
>BEID01000095.1 GCA_002898975.1 bacterium HR27
AATACGAGCAGATCTATCCAGTACTGCGACCGCTCACAGCTGACACACCGGTAGCGCTCGAGGTGCGCGATCTGCGCACCGCGCATGGCCTCCGCAACGTCAGCTTCTCGCTGCGCGCGGGAGAGATCCTCGGCGTCGGCGGACTCATCGGTTCGGGGAAGAACCTGCTCGGTCGTGCCCTGGTCGGCCTCGAGCGCGTGACCGGCGGCGAGATCCGAGTCGGTGGCACTCCGATCACGCTGGACGAGGTCACCCCGCACCGGATGCTCGAGCGCGGGCTCATGTACTTCCCAGCCGATCGCCGCAACGAGGGGCTCCTCACCAACCGTCCGGTCCTCGAGAACATGACGATCGCTGCCCTGGAGCGATTCGAGGTCCTCGCAGCACTGCTCGACAAACGGCGCGAGCGCCGGTCCGTGCTGGACTTCATCCAGCGTCTCGCGATCTCGCCCCCGAATCCGGATATGCGTGTCCGGAACCTTTCTGGTGGTAACCAGCAGAAGGTCGCGCTCGCGCGTGGCCTGATCCGGGATACACGCGTCTTCGTCCTGGACGAACCGACTCAGGGCATCGACGTGGGAGCGAAAATCGCGATCTACGAACTTCTCCACGAGCTCGCGCGCCAGGGCGCAGCGATCCTCTTCATCACGTCCGACATGCTGGAACTCCTGCATGTCTGTCACCGCATCGCGGTGATGTTCCAAGGGGAACTCGTCGCGCTCCTGACACACGAAGAAGCGACGGAAGAGCGGTTACTGCAGTACTACTTCGGGCACCTGCGAGAGGAGGTCGGACGAACCGGTGTCGACGCCGCGTGAAGTGACAACAGGACGATTCGCACCGGCAGGGCGCTTGGTTCGAATCCGCGGAGTCGTCGAGCAACTCGGACTCTTGCCGGTCCTGCTCATCTTGCTTCTCCTCTTCTTCTCGATCGCGTCACCGAACTTCTTTACGCGAGCCAATCTTTCTACGATCCTGACCCAGGCACTGTTCCTGATCATCGTGTCGGTCGCCCAGACGCTCGTACTGCTGACAGGCGGCTTCGACCTCTCCATGGGCTCGTCGATCGCACTCGTGAGCATCGTCGTCGGCTTACAACTTCTCGACCATCCCGACGCGCCAGCGACTGGACTCCTGATCGCGACGGTAGTCGCGATCGCGGTGGCGACCGGGATCGGTGCACTCAACGGACTGTTCGTCTCGCTCTTCCGCGTGCCACCCTTCATCGTCACACTGGCCATGATGACCGCTGTGTCCGGTCTCGCTCTCAAAATCTCGGGTGGCGTGCCGGTCTTCGGGCTACCTGGGTATTTCGCGAACACACTCTATGTCGGGAAGGTGCTCGGTATTCCCGTACCGTGGCTCGTGACAATTCTCGTCCTGGCGATCATGTACCTCGTCCTGCACTGGACGCGCTTCGGTCGGTACTGGTACGCGATCGGGAGTAACGCCGAGGCAGCTCGGCTCTCGGGGATCTCGGTCCGGCTGTACCTGTTCCTGGCCTACACGATTGCCGGTGTGCTGGTGGGAATCGCTGGGCTTCTTTTGACAGCACGAGTCGGATCGGGTGAACCGACGCTTGGCGCCAATTTCCCGCTGGAATCGATTGCTGCCGCAGTGCTCGGCGGTGTGTCGATTCGTGGTGGGGAGGGAAATCTCTTCGGAGCCGCCCTCGGTGCCATCTTCCTGGTCATGTTGCGGAACGGCATGGATATCATGGGGGTGAGCACTTACACACAGATGATCATCACTGGTGGGTTACTGGTTCTCGCAGTGATCATCGATAACTGGGTACATCGCGAGCGGTAAAGGGAAGGAGGAGGTCGCATGGCTGAGCACACGATCAAATCACCGTTGCCAGGCATTTTCTACCGTCGCCCGAGCCCGGACGCGGAACCGTTCGTCAAGGAAGGTGACACGATTGCGCCCGGAACCGTGATCGGCCTCGTCGGGGTGATGAAGACGTTCCACCAGATCACCTCCGATGTCGGCGGAAAGGTCGTGCGGTTTCTCGTCGAGAACGAGGAAGCGATCCGTCCTGGCCAGCCGATCGCCGTCGTCAGCGACGAAGCCTGAGGTCCCGGTGACCAACGGAAGGAGCACACAGTCATGACCGGGCACATGACCCACCCCTCAGGAGTGATTCTCGCGAGTTTTCCTGAACGCAACGGCCGACCGAGCGTCGTCTACCGCAATGCCGGCGACAGTTTCCTCCTCGTCGAGTTCGGCGAGATGGTCTTCGACCTGACGATGAGCTTCCGCGTGCTCGGACTCGACGATGCGATCAAGCGCAATCGACCAGCTGGGTTGATCGAGACGATTCCCGCCTTGCGGAGCATTCTGATCAATTACGACTGCCGCCAGATTTCGGTGCGAGACATCATCGACTTCGTCGAAGAACAGTACGAGCATCTGCCTCCCTTCGAAAACCTCGTCGTCCCGAGCCGGATCGTCGAACTCCCGATCGCTTTCGACGACAAGTGGACGCGCGAGGCGATCGCCCGCTATGTCCAGTACCAGCGAGCCGACGCTCCAAACGTCATCGACGGCACGAATTCGAAGTATGCGGCCATGTACAACGGACTCCGTGACGAGGAGGAATTCTTCAGTTACATCATGGCGACCGACTGGTGGAACGCCGCGCTCGGCTTCTTCCCGGGTCTACCGTTCGCCTATCCGCTCGACCCCCGATACGCGGTCGTGTTGCCCAAGTACAACCCGACACGTCACTGGACACCAGCTGGAACTGTCGGCATCGCTGGGCCATGTCTTGCGATCTATCCCGTTGAGTCAGCCGGTGGGTACCAGATCTTCGGCCATACTGTCCCCATTTATGACCCGCAGCAGCGGAACCCGGCTTTCCGCGAAAGCCCAGTTCTCCTCCGTCCAGGTGACCGGTTGCGCTTCCGCCCGCGGGTGACCGACGAGGAACTCGAGGCAATGATCCAAGCGGTCTACGACGGCACGTACCAGTACCAGATCGACGAGACAGCGACCTTCGATGTCGGCGCTTATCTCCGCTTCCTCAAGGAAGTGGAGCCCGAAGCGGAGGCGTTCCGGCGTCGTCAGGCCGAGGCAGCTGCTCGCGTTCCGGTTCCGTGATGCACGCCAGAACGTAGGGAAGGTTGGTGTGACCATGCTCGAGGTACGGAACGGCGGGTTCGAAACGACGGTGCAGGACTATCCAGGCCGGATCGGGATGTTGTCTCTTGGCTTCGCCCCAGCAGGGCCGATGGACGACTACGCGTTCCGCTTCGCCAACGTGCTGGTCGGGAATCCACCCGGCGCAGCTGGTCTGGAGATCACCGCTGGCGGCCTGGTCGTCGCGTTTCACGACGAGCGAGCCATCGCCATCTGCGGCGCCGACATGGGTGCCCGACTCAACGGCCAGCCGATCGAACTCTGGCGCAGTTACCTGGTGCGAGCCGGTGATGTCCTGGAGTTCGACTATCTCCAGGGGGCAGGCTTCCGCACCTACCTGGCGGTGAGCGGCGGGATCGATGTCCCGCCCGTCCTCGGCAGCCGAGCGACCTATCTGCCGGGTGCGATCGGCGGTCTCGAGGGACGCAAGCTGCGGGAGGGTGATCGCTTACCGCTCGGTGAGCCGACTACCGACCCGGCCCAGGCAGCCGGTCGGAGAGTTCCGGCCTCGCTGGTACCCGCCTACCCGGGCTACAACGAGGTCTGGGAAGTCGAAGCGACGCGTGGCCCGCAGGCCGATCCCGATTACATGACGGCCGAGGACATGGCGTTCTTCTTCTCGCACCAGTGGAAACTCGATGCCGCGTCGAACCGTACCGGTTACCGGCTGGATATCCACAAGTGGCAATGGGCTCGGACATCCGGCGGGGCCGGTGGCGGACACCCGTCGAATATTCTCGACAACGGTTACCCAGTCGGTGCCGTGAACGTCTGCGGTGACCAGCCGATCATTCTTTGCATCGATGGGCCAACGCTGGGCGGTTTCATCTGCAACGCTGTGGTCGCGAAGGCCGCGATGTGGAAGCTGGGCCAGATGGTTCCCGGCTGGAGCTACATCCGCTTCAAGGAAGTCACGCTCGACGAGGCGATCGCGCTGGTGAAGAAGCAAGACGAGACGATCCACGAGAGCAACCTCGAAAGGAGCTGATCCATGGCCCGCGTCATCGACATCAACTGCGACATGGGCGAAAGCTTCGGCCGTTGGACACTCGGCAACGACGCAGCACTGATGCCGTACATCACCTCGGCGAACATCGCCTGCGGCTGGCACGCCGGCGATCCGGCTGTGATGCGCCAGACGGTCGAACTCGCCGTCGCACACGGTGTCGGAATCGGTGCGCACGTCGGTTTTCCCGACCTGCTGGGTTTCGGTCGCCGACGCATCGACGTCACCCCACAGGAGGTTTATGACTATACTTTGTACCAGACCGGAGCACTGCAAGCCTTCGCCCATGCAGCTGGCTCGCGGCTCCAGCACGTGAAGCCACACGGAGCGTTCTACGTCATGTGCTCGCAGAACGAGGAACTCTGCGAAGCGCTCTGTCGGGCGATCAAGGCACTCGGTAATGGAATCGCGCTCGTGATGATGGGCGACATCGCTCCGCGTGTCGCTGCCTCGGTCGGTATCCCGATGGCACGCGAGGGCTACATCGATCTGAACTACAACCGGCAGGGGCAACTGGTGCTCGAGCGCCGCAAGCAGGCCTGGGACCCTGAGGAAGTCGCCCGACGCGCCGTGGAGCTCGTCCTTCACGGTCGCATCCCGACGATCGAGGGTGAGACGCTCCAGGCCGAGGTGGAGACGATCTGTATCCACGGAGACGCGCCGAACGCGCCAGAAATCGCCCAGCGCGTACGGCAACGCCTCGAGGAGGCCGGCGTGACTGTGCGACCACTCGGATCCGGCCTGCCCGCCTCGTCATAGGCTCCACGCGTATGTTATGCCGGAGGATTTTTGGGAAGGGGGTAATAGATGGCCTCGGTCGTGCTGGTGGATGCAGCGGTTCCGCGTCCCTGGCGAGCGACGACGGCAGCCCGGCTGGCGACGAACATCGTGCTCATCGTCGCCGGAAGCGTGCTCACGGCGCTCGCCGCGCGGATCGCGATCCCGTTGCCGTTCAGCCCGGTCCCGATCACCGGGCAGACCTTTGCCGTCCTGCTGGTCGGTGCAGCGCTCGGCAGCCGGCGCGGCGCTGCCAGCATGGCACTCTACGTCGCTGAAGGCCTCGCCGGATTGCCGGTCTTCGCCGGTGGTACCGCCGGACCGAGCGTGCTGCTCGGCCCGACCGGCGGGTACCTCATCGGCTTCATCGCCGCTGCCTTCGTCACCGGCTGGCTGGCCGAGCGTGGCTGGGACCGCCGCCCGTTGACGACCGCGCTGGCGATGGTGCTCGGGAACGTCGTGATCTATCTCTTCGGCGTCTCCTGGCTCAGCGTGTTCGTCGGTGTCGCGAAGGCACCGCTCCTTGGCATGATTCCCTTCTTGCCGGGCGACCTCCTCAAGATCGTGCTCGCCACGATCGCCCTGCCCGGCGCTTGGTGGATCCTGCGCCGCACCGGTCTGGGTGAGACCACACTCCGCTAGTGCGGCACGAAAACACGCGCGACCGCTCGCTGGCCGGCCCCACTGTGGGGCCGGCCAGCCGTTTCTCCAGCCCACGGTATGCGCCGAGTTCGTGCTATGAGACAGCGCCTCTCGAGGAGGATTCACGCCCGTCAGGGGGACGGTTCGGTGGCGGCAACCGCTTGCCAGCGACGGAGCGCTGGCCCGAGCCGCTGGAATGCCTCAGCGATCACCTGCCGCTCGGCCTCATCGAATGAAGCGGGGTCGGTCCTCTCCAGCAGCTGGCGTAACCGCTCGAGCACGGTGACCAGTTCGAGCGCTGGCGTTCGCGTGCGTCGCGCTGCCGGGACACGCGGCGACGGTTGCCGAGGAGGACGGACGAGCGAGCGCAGCTGATCAACGAGTTCGTCTGGTGCCAGCTCCGCGAGTTCCGGTCGTTCGCGGAGCGCACGTGCCAGCCGTTCGATCTCGGCCTGGGCGAGCCGCTCGCGCTCGATCAGCTCAGCCAGCGCGATCTGCACCGGTTCGG
>BEID01000096.1 GCA_002898975.1 bacterium HR27
CCTCGCTCGTTCAGAGGGAACACGCACAAATGCGGGGCCACAACGCGAAGAGCGCGTTCATCGTCGGGCACGGTGCCAGAGGAAACGGTCGCTGGTTCATTGCACTCTGCCAGATGGATTGCATGGCTCCCAGCTGCCTCCGCCCTGACGACTATGCGGACCTTCGCGTTCCTTAACGCTACCACAGCGTCCCACCGGTTGTCAAGCTTCCCACACGCCCAGGAAACACGCGTCGCTCGCCGCGACTTTCACCCTCGCCTCCCCGCTGCGGTAGTATCCGATTCACCTGGTACGAACTGCGCCGCACTGTACGCCAGGAGGATCGTATGCAGCGAGAGCTACCGGCCGTTCCCGTCCTCCGCTCGCTCCGGACCGGGACGTCGCTCTACTTTCCCGCTTCGTCCCGGCACCAGCCGCGTGCCTACACCGTGTTTCACCGCCGGCTCCTCCCCGCGCTCTATACCGACCCGCTCGACGAATACCGTGCACTCACCGAAGGTGTCGTCCTCTGGGATATCGGCACCGAGATTCCGCTCGAAGTGAGCGGCCCGGCCGCCCTCACGTTCCTCGACTACGCCGTCACGCGCGACCTCACCCGCTGCCCGGTCGGCGAGTGCCGCTACGTCTTCGTCACCGATCAGCATGGCGGGATTGTCAACGATCCGGTCGTCGTCCGCCTGGAGGAGCAGCGCTTCTGGCTCATGCCGTCCGATAGTGATCTCCTCCTCTGGCTGCGCGCCCTCGCTGCCGCCTGGCAGGCCGACGTGACCATCCGGCCCGTCGACACCGCACCTCTCCAGATTCGTGGTCCGCGCGCCCGCGCGGTGATCCGCGCACTCACTGGCGACACGGTCGCCGACTTGCCCTACTACCGCTTCGCCTGGACCCGTATCGGCTCGTTCGAGGTTCTGGTCACCCGCACCGGCTTTTCGGGCGAACTCGGGTACGAACTCATGCCGCTCGATGGCTCCCGCACCGGTCCCGACTTCTGGGAGACCGTCCTGGCTGCCGGCCGACCCTTCGGCATCCGGGTCGCTGCTCCCAGCCAGATTCGCCGGATCGAGGCCGGAATCTTCTCCTATTGGGTCGATATGACGCTGGAGACGACCCCGCTCGAACTGACTGGTTACGAGTGGATGGTGAACTTCCGTAAGCCGCGCTTCGTCGGTCGCGACTCCCTGGAACGCATCAGGCACGAGGGTCCACGCTGCAAGGTCGTCGGCATCACCATCGACGGCGACCCGCCACCCGAATTCTGGGGCGGGCTGCTGGCCGAGCCACTGCCCGTCTCGCTGCCCGGTGCGAGCGAGCCCGTCGGCCGTGTCACGTCGGCCTGCCTCTCGCCAGCGCTCGGTCGGATCGTCGGCTTCGCCCGCCTTCCAGCCACGTTCGCGACACCCGGTAGCGAGATCGTCGTGCAGACAAGCACCGGATTGCGCTCAGGGCGGGTCGTCCCGACCCCCTTCGTCGATCCCGAGAAGCGGCGGGTCAAGAGCTGAGGCTCGCCACCCAGTAACCCTAATCTTCCGCCGCGCAGGTTTCGCTCGGACTGCGCAACGCAGGGCGCGGTGCAGCGCCCTACGTTTCTCCACAGTGCAGCACCAGCCTATTCTGTCGACACGCTTGCCACCCGGCAGCCGCTCGATTAGAATATTCGCGCATGCGAATATTCTTGCATGCGCGCACAGACCGGAAGGGAGGAAACCACGTTGAACCTCGACGAACGCGAGCGTCGGCGCGAACTCTATCGCCTCCAGGCGATGCTCTGCCAGGTGCTCGCCGACCCCACCCGGATCGAGCTGATCGAGCTACTCGGCGAGGGACCGAAGGCCGTCAAGGAGCTGGCCCAGGCGACCGGTCAGCGGCAAGCCAAGATCAGCCAGCACCTCGCCGTCTTGCGCCAGCGCGGCCTCGTCCACGCCCAGCGTGTCGGCACCGAAATGCACTATTCGCTCACCGACCGGCGCATCCTCGATGCCTGCCACCTGACCCGCGAACTCCTGCTCGATCAACTGCTCCGGCAGGGTGAGTTCGCCGAATCCGTGCTGCTCGGGGAACGGGGGTGAGAACGTGCCGATCTACGAGTATCGTTGCCAGCGCTGCGGCTACCGCTTCGAGAAGCTGGTGCGGCTCGCCCAGGCTGATCAGCCGGTCGTCTGCCCGAACTGCGGTGCCGATGCCACCGAGCGGCTGCTGTCCGCTTTCTCCGCACGGACGACCGGCGAGGCTGCCACGACGACCTGCTCGACCGGCGGTGGCTGAGCGATCCGCTGGTAAGGTGAGCCGTTGGCTCACTCCCGCAGGAGAAGGCGACACGATACGGAAAGGAGCGACAGCCATGTTCGTCGGACGCTACGGCTTCGGTATCGATCTCGATCGCCCCTTCGAAGAAGTGCTGACCGCGGTGCAGAACGCCCTCAAAGAGCAAGGGTTCGGTGTCCTCACCACGATCGACGTGAAAGCGACGCTGAAGGAAAAGCTCGGCCTCGACATGGAGCGCTACGTGATCCTGGGCGCCTGCAATCCACCCCTCGCCCACCGCGCCCTCGAGACCGAACGCGAAGTCGGGCTCTTGCTCCCCTGTAACGTGGTCGTCCGCGAGGTCAACGGTAAGACCCGTGTCGAAATCGCCGATCCCAAAGCGATGCTCGGCATCGTCGGCAACCCGGCGCTGGACGAACTCGCGAACGAAGCCCGCTCACGTCTCGAGCGTGCCCTGCAGACACTCGCATCATCCTGAGGAGGAACGAACCATGTACTTCCGACAAATTCTCCGCACCGACATCGGTTGTGCTGCCTACCTCGTCGCATCGGACGATACGGGGCTGGCTGCCGTCGTCGACCCGCGCATCGACATGGTCGACGAAATCCTCGAGCTCTTGGAGCGTGAGGGCCTGACCCTCCGCTACATCGTCGAGACGCACAACCACGCCGACCATGTCTCCGGCCACCACCAGCTGGCCGAGGCGACGGGGGCCACCATCGCGGTCTCTGCGCTCGCTGGCGTGGCCTACCCGCACCTCCCGCTCCACGACGGCGACGAACTCGAGCTCGGCGAAGTCGTCCTCCGCGCCATCCACACACCCGGTCATCGGCCCGAGCACGTCGTCATCGCCGTGATCGACCGCTCGCGTGGAAGCGACCCCTGGCTCGTCCTTACCGGCGATACGCTCTTCGTCGGCGACGTCGCCCGCCCCGACCTCGCTGTCGATGGCGTCGAGGGAGCAGCCGCGCTCTTCGACTCCTTGCACCAGCGCCTGCTCCAGCTCCCGCCCGGGACACTCGTCTTCCCCGGACACGTGGCCGGCTCGCTTTGCGGTCGCGTCGCCAACCGGATGACTGGGACGACGATCGGCTTCGAGGCGAGCCACAACCCGGCTCTCCACATTCGTGACCGCGACACCTTCGTGCGCTTCATGAACGAGAACTTGCCCGAACGCCCGCCCAATCTCTCGCGCATCGTCGAGCTCAACCGTGGCGCGGCAGTACCACGGACCGGCGCGACCACTCCACTCACGCCCCAGCGCGTCCGTGAGCTGCTCGAGCAGGGTGCTACGCTGCTCGATGTACGCTCGCCGGCTGCCTTCGCCGCCAGCCACATTCCGGGAGCCATCTCGGTCGCACTGGACGGCGGCCAGTTCCAGAACCGGGTCGGACTGGTCCTACCACCCGACCGACCGCTCGTCCTGGTCGTCGAGCGCGATGAGGACGCGCATCGTGCCGTCCTCATGCTCGCCGTCATCGGCTACGATCAGGTCGTGGGGTACCTCGCAGGCGGCATGCCCGCCTGGGAGCGTGCCGGTTTTCCCTACCGCACGCTGCCTGTCCTCACTGTCCACGAGCTGGCCCGCTGGCTGAAGGAGCGACGCTTCGTCCAGGTCATCGATGTCCGCGAGCGTTCCGAATGGATCGAGGGCCATATCGAGGGTGCACGCCACATTCCGTTCTATCGGCTCCTCGACGCTCTCGGTCAGCTGGATTTCAGCCAGCCGCTCGCGCTGATCTGCGGCTCCGGTACACGAAGCGTCCTCGCCGGAAGCCTGCTGCAAGCGCACGACTTCGATCACGTCTACTCGGTAGAGGGCGGGATGGACGCCTGGCGCGCTGCCGGCTATCCGGTCGCTCGCGGTGCAGCGGTCAGCGTCTCGTGACGGGAAGGCTGACCGCATGCCCGATCCCGGGTATGCCCCGGTGAGTATCCTGGATGTCGGCAGAGTCTGAGAGCTGATAGATCGCGTCGTTTTCCGACGACTCGGGAAGGAACGATAGAGAATGTTGACGCGCTTGTTCGGTCGACCACCGGTACCGGAGATCGCTCCCGCTGAGGCGCACGCGCGGCAGCAGCGTGGCGCCCTCGTTATCGATGTTCGCGAACCGCACGAGTGGAATGCCGGTCACATTCCGGGTGCCCGGCTCGTCCCACTGGCTGAACTCCCGCGACGCCTCACCGAGTTCGATCCGAACCAGGAGATCGTCCTCGTCTGCCGGAGCGGGAACCGCTCGGCACAGGCGACGCTGTTGCTCCAACGCGCTGGATTCACCCGCGTCGCCAATTTGGCTGGTGGCATGATCGCCTGGACCCGCGCTGGTCTCCCAGTTACCCGGTAACCAGCATCTCGCTCACGCAAGCAGCTGGCGCAGGTCGACGGACGGATCGGCCAAGAGCGTCCGATCGACCTGCGCCAGTTGCTCGACCAGTCGCCGGGCTGGACGCATCTCCCGGGGCCACCGGACAATGACCGCTCCGTAGACGCGACCGTCCTTGAGATAGAACGCGGTGAACGCCGGCTCATCCAGGTCGCCTCGTACGACGACCTCGTCCCACTCGACCGGATAGCCGTACTGCTGAATCGTCAGATCGTACTGATCCGACCAGAAGGAGGGAACTGCGTCGTACGGCTCCGGCTGGCCTGCCACCGCCTTGGCGACGGCAGCACCTTGTGCCAGCGCGTTGTCGTAGTGTTCGACGCGGAGGAATCGCTCGATCCGTGGATGCCACCAGCGAGCGACGTCACCGGCCGCCCACACCCCGTCCACGTTCGTCGCGCAGGTCGCATCGACCACGACCCCGTCGTCGAACCGGAGATCCCCTACTACGGCCGGAAGCACCGGTCGCACGCCGATCCCGACCACGACAAGATCGCACGGCAGGGTTGTCCCGTCGTCGAGCACGACCCGCTCGGCCCGCTCACGGCCCTCGATCCCGACGACCCGCCGCCCGAGGTAGAGAGCCACGCCCTGTCGTTCGTGCACCCGTGTGATCGCGCTGCCGATCTCCACCCCGAGCGCACGTCCGAGCAAGACCGGCAACGTCTCCACCAGCGCCACCTGCTTACCGAGCGTGCGCGCGCTGGCCGCGACCTCGCAGCCGATGAATCCGCCGCCGACCACGACCACCCGCTCGGCAGCCGCCAACGCCGCCCGCAACGCTCGCGCATCCTCGAGCGATCGGAGCGTAAAGATCCCGGCGAGTTCGGCACCGGGGACGGGCAGCCGGTTCGGTGTCGCGCCGGTCGCCAGCACCAGCATATCGAAAGAGAGCTCGTTTCCATCGGCGCTCCGCACGACCCTGCGCTGGAGGTCGATCTCCTCGACCGGTGTCCCCAAACGCAGCTCGATGTTCCGCTCCTCGTAGAACGACACCGGCTGGAACAGGAGCGCATCCTCGTCCTTCCTGCCAGTCAAGTACTGCTTCGAGAGCGGCGGGCGCTCGTACGGCAGCACCGACTCGGCCCCTACCAGGACGACGCGTCCCTGATAACCCGCCTCTCGGATCGTATTCACGAACCCGAAGGCAGCAACGCCGGCGCCCACGACAACGCACGTCTCGACCATCACGCATCCCTTTCGCTCGCCCGGCTCACGATGTGTCGCTTCCTCCGCTCCAACGCCCGTGCTCACGAGACGACACGGTTGGCCGCCCCTCGTGCGCAGGAACGCCGTAGCGAGCGACCGGTCTCACTGCGATCGCGGCTGGCGCGACACGTAGACCATCCCGTCA
>BEID01000097.1 GCA_002898975.1 bacterium HR27
CGATCGTTGCGTGCGGTTGTTCCTGCATTTCGACGGCTATCTCTGGGGTTATGCGGACGGCGAAACTGCCTATTACGAGCCGGCTGCGCGGGCACTCGTGCATTACAAGGGCAAGCGGTACTTCTGGTTCTCAGGCTGGGCCGGTGAGCAGCCGGGGTACCACGTCTTCGCGTGCGGTAACAAGGCGTTCCGGGGACACGAAGGGGCCTGGCGCGATGCCGAGGACGGTGTACTGAGCGGCAACCCGATCGCGCAGGGGTCGGTCGACTCGATCGGTGGACTGGAACTGGCGGTTCCCGCCCACGGGAGCGCAACGGCGACTTTCTGGATGGCTGCCGGCTTGCGTTTCGCTGACGTCTCGCGCATCCATCAGGTCGTGCTGCAACAAGGCCCGGAACAGCTGCTCACCCGTGTCCGCCGCTACTGGCAGAGCTGGGTGCAACCGGATCCCCCGCGGCTGGAGACGTTGCCACCGGCGCTCCAGCGGCTCTATCGCCAGAGCTTGCTGATCCTGCGGACGCAAATCGACGATGGTGGGGCGATCGTGGCGGCCAACGACTCCGACATCTTGCACTTCGGTCGCGATACCTACAGCTACGTGTGGCCGCGTGACGGCGCGCTGATTGCGAACGCGCTCCTGGAAGCCGGCTACCCGGAGCTGGCACGGCGCTTTCTCCTCTTCATGGGAGAACTCGTTACGCAGTACGGCTTCTTCCTCCACAAGTACAACCCGGATGGATCAGCTGGTTCGAGCTGGCACCCGTGGGCCGGACCGAACGGCGAGCTCCAGTTCCCGATTCAGGAAGACAGCACGGCGCTCGTCCTCGTCACCCTCTGGCTGTATTACCGCAAGACGCGTGATCTGGAACTCTTGCGCTCGCTCTACAGCCCGGTCGTCGTTCCCTGTGCACGCTTTCTCGCCTCCTACCGCGATCCGGTCACAGGGCTTCCCGCGCCCTCCTATGACCTCTGGGAAGAGCGGCGTGGCATCCATGCCTTCACGGTCGCGTCGGTCGTGGCCGGCCTGCGGGCAGCGGCGGAGCTGGCGCGCATTTTTGGCGACGATCCGTTCGCCGAAACGTGGCGACGAGCCGCCGATGATATCCGCCGAGCGGCGGAGCAGTTTCTCTATCGTCCGGAGCTCGGGCGTTTCGTCCGCATGCTGACTGTGGAACCGAACGGTGAAATTCATCCTGATCCGACGCTGGATGCGAGCTTGGCTGGTCTTTTCCTGTTCGACGTGTTCCCCGCTCGCGATCCGCGGATGACCGCCACCATGCGCGCGGTCGAGGAGCGGCTCTGGGTGAAAACGCCGATCGGTGGCGTCGCGCGCTACGAGGACGACTACTACTACCAGATGAGCCGCGATATCGAACGGATCCCGGGCAATCCGTGGTTCATCTGCACGCTGTGGCTTGCCGACTGGTACATCGCGCGGGCGAGTTCGCCGAGCGAGCTCGGTCGCGCGCTCGAACTCCTCGAGTGGACTGCGCGGCACGCACTGCCCAGCGGTGTCCTGGCCGAGCAGGTGCATCCCGAAACCGGCGAGCCACTGTCGGTCAGCCCGCTCAGCTGGAGCCACGGGACGTATATTCACACGGTTCTGCGTTACCTCGAGCGCGAACAGCGTCTCGCGGCAGCGGGCTGGCCAGCCTTCCTGGCACCCTGAACGACCCGCTGCGAGGACTCAGCGTCCCGGTGGCCAGTTGCCGTACCAGTCGAACCGCTGCTCGCTGAGCCCGACGACCACGTTCTTGACCTGCGTGTAGAGATCGAGGGCATGGCGCGAAAGTTCGCGGCCGATGCCGCTCTGCTTGAATCCGCCGAAGGGTGCTTCGGGCGGATTCACCACCGGGTAGTTGATGCTGATGTTGCCGGCCTTGATCCGTGCTGCGAGCCGGTGCGCTCGCTTGATGTCGTTCGTCCAGATCGTGGCAGCCAGCCCGTAGATCGTCGCATTGGCGATTTCGACCGCTTCGTCCTCGCTCCGGAACGGAATAACGGAGAGAACGGGGCCGAACACTTCCTCCCGCGCGATCGTCATGTGCGGCTGCACCTCGTCGAAGATGGTCGGTTCGACGAAGTTCCCTCGTTGCAGTGCAGGATCGTCCGGGCGCTTGCCGCCGAGACGCAGCATGGCCCCTTCGGACTTGGCGCGTTCGACGTAGCTCAGAACGCGTTCGCACTGACGGCGTGAGACGAGCGGCCCGAGTTGGGTGTTTTCGTCCAGAGGGTCACCGATGCGGAGCTGGGCAGCCTTGCGGAGGAACTCGTCCATGAACCGGTCATGGATCGACTCGTGCAGCAAGAGCCGCGTCCGTGCCGTGCAGCGCTGACCGGCATTGGAGAAGATCGCGAAGAGCGAGCCGTTGACTGCTTCTTCGAGATCGGCATCGGGGAAGACGATATTGGGTGACTTGCCGCCGAGCTCCAGCGAGACCTTCTTGATCGTGCCGGCGCTCAAACGGAGGATTTCGCGACCGGTCTCGGTCTCGCCGGTGAAGGCGATCTTGTCGACGAGCGGGTGTTCGCAGATGGCTGCTCCGACCTCGCTCCCCGGGCCGGTGATGACGTTGACGACGCCCTCCGGAATACCGGCCTCGAGACAGATTTGCCCGAGCACGAGCGCGGTGATCGGGGTGTAGCTGGCCGGCTTGAGGACGACGGTGTTCCCAGCCGCGAGGGCCGGGGCGAGCTTCCAGGCGGCCATGAGGATCGGGAAGTTCCAGGGGATGATCTGCCCGCAGACACCATAGGGTTCGCGAATGGTGTAGTCGAGCAGCGGCCCGTTCATCGGGATCGTCTCGCCCCAGATCTGTCCCGTGAGATTCGCGTAGTACTCGAAGCAGTTGGCCGCTGCGAGGATATCCATGCGGGACTCGACGATGATCTTGCCGCAGTTGAGCGTTTCCAGCCGGGCCAGTTCGTCGAGCCGATCGCGCAAGATCTCGGCGACCTTGCGGAGCCGCCGGGCACGCTCGTTCGGCGTCATGCGTCCCCACGGGCCCTCATCGAAGGCTCGCCGGGCAGCACGGACGGCCCGGTCGACATCCTCGCGGCCAGCTTTGGCGACGTGTCCAATGATCTCGTTGGTGGCTGGGTTGTAGGTCGGAAAGGTTTCCCCGCTCGCTGCCGGGACGAACTGGCCGTCGATCAGGAGCTGGTAGGTTCGGATACCCGTTTCGGTTGCCATCATGGCCCTCCACGCAGCCTCGTTCGCCGAGTCATTTCCTCCGTACTGTCCGTTGCGTCGGTTGTCGGGGCGGTCACGCTGGAGGCGGCGTGAAGACGATTCGCCAGGGTTTGAGCTGCACGATCTCCTGGAAGACACCGGCTTCGTAAAACGGGTCACTCTGGATCAGGTTGCGGGCTTCCGCTTCCGAGTCGGCCTGATAGATGATGAGCGCCCCGCTATCGTCCTCGAAGGGACCGGAAGCCCAAAGCTTCCCTTGTTCGCGCAGCGAAGCGAGGTACTGCCGGTGAGTGGGACGCACTTCCTGGATCTTCTCCGGATTCCCGTAGCGGATGACCGCGGCCCACAGCATTGCGCACTCCTCTCGTCACTCGACGTCGTACTCCGCTTCCCGCTCACCAGGATAATCCGGTTCGGCCGGGCTGACGAGAGCCCGCGGGTCACCGGTGATGACGAACGCGACACGCTCGCAGATGTTCGTCACCCGGTCGGCGATCCGCTCGAGATTGTGGGCTGCCCAGAGCAGGAGCGTCGCCCGCTCGATCGTTCGCGGGTCGCTCATCATGTAGGTGAGGAGTTCCCGGTAGACCTGGTCGTAAAGCCCGTCGACCTCGTCGTCGCGTCGCCAGATCGCGCGGCATCGGTCGAGATCCATCTCGATGAACGCGTCGAGTGCCTGGCGCAACATATCGATCGAGATCTCTGCCATCCGGGGAATGTCGATCAGCGGTTTGAGCGGTGGCCAGGCGCTCAACCGGATGGCGATCTTCGCCAATCCCTCCGCGTAGTCACCGATCCGCTCCAGCTCGCTGATGATGAACAAGGTCGCCGCGATGATGCGGAGATCGGTCGCCATCGGCTGCTGTGTCGCGATGAGGAGGAGCGCCCGTTCCTCGAGCGCATAGCTCCGCTCGTCGATCTCACGGTCGTGGTCGATCACGCTTTGGGCCAGTGTGACGTCGTACCGCTTGAGCGCTTCTACTGCACGTTCGACCGCCTTCTCGACCATGCTGCCCAGGTTCAGGACATCCTGGCGGAGCAACTGGAGATCGCGTTCGAATTCTGCGCGAGCTCTGATCACCATGGTCTCGCCTCACCTTCGTGAAGGGACACGAACCGGAAGGACACGTGGGGCTCGAGGAGACGCCGAGTGCGACAAGTGTACCGGAACACGATGTCGCTTCCTAGCCGATCTTGCCGGTAATGTAGTCTTCTGTTTCCTTCCGCTTCGGATTGGTGAAGATGCGCTGTGCCGTATCGAACTCGATCAGCCGACCGGTTCGTTCCTCCCCGGCGAGCAGGAAGGCGACGTAATCGGCGATCCGGGCGGCTTGCTGCATGTTGTGGGTGACGATGACGATCGTATACCGCTGCTTGAGTTCCCAGATGAGTTCCTCGATCCGGTACGTCGCGATCGGATCGAGCGCACTGGTCGGCTCGTCCATGAGGAGGACGAGTGGCTCGACCGCCAGCGCCCGAGCGATGCAGAGGCGTTGTTGCTGTCCGCCGGAAAGCGATCCGCCGGGTGCCTTGAGTTTGTCTTTCACCTCGTCCCAGAGTGCTGCAGCGCGGAGACTCCGCTCGACGATTTCGTCGGCCTCGGCTCGCGAGAGGCGCGGACGATGCAGCCGAACACCAGCCAGGACGTTGTCGTAGATCGACAACGTCGGGAAGGGGTTCGGTTTCTGGAACACCATGCCGATGAGCTGCCGCACGCGGGCCGGATCGATGCCCGGCTGGTAGATATCGATACCTTCCAGGCGGACGCTGCCGGTGACCCGTGCACCCGGCGTGAGTTCGTGCAACCGGTTCAGGCAGCGAATGAACGTCGACTTGCCGCATCCGGAAGGCCCGATGACGGCTGTCACTGAACCGGGATGGATCGGGAGCGTGATGTCGTCGAGTGCCTGGAAGCGCCCGTAGAAAGCCGAGAGATGCTCCACTTCCATGCTGGCGGCGTTGACCGCTGGAGCCGTTTGCCGCGCAGCTTCTGCGCGTGCTGCTTGGGCGCCGGTCAGGGTGGTGATCGGGTCGGACATCGGGGCCTCCGTCGCTTCCGATTCAGCCGATGCGGCCAGTGATGTAGTCCTCGGTGCGTCGATCGCGCGGCCGCAGGAAAAGTTCGCGCGTCGGTGCGTATTCGATGAGTTCCCCGACACGGTCCTCGCCAGCCAGCATGAAGGCCGTGTAGTGCGAGACGCGAGACGCTTGTTGCATATTGTGCGTCACGATGACGATCGTGTACGTATCGGCGAGTTCCAGCATGAGGTCTTCGATCCGCATCGTCGCGACCGGATCAAGCGCCGAACACGGCTCGTCCATCAAGAGAATCTCCGGTTCCAGCGCGATCGCCCGGGCGATGCAGAGCCGCTGTTGCTGGCCGCCGGAGAGCGTCAGCGCGTTCTGGTTCAGCTTGTCCTTCACCTCGTCCCAGAGCGCTGCCTTGCGGAGCGCTTCCTCGACACGTGCCGCGAGATCCCCACGATACCCGTTGATGCGGAGCCCGAAGGCAACATTCTCGAAGATGCTCTTCGGGAAGGGGTTCGGCTTCTGGAAGATCATTCCGATGTGCCGGCGCACCCAGACCGGGTCGGTCGACGGTGCGTAGAGATCGATATCGCCCCACCAGACGGAGCCTTCGACGCGGGCTTCCGGTGTGAGGTCGTGCATCCGGTTGAGCGCCCGCAGCAGCGTACTCTTGCCACAGCCGGATGGGCCGATGATCGCCGTAATGCGGCGAGCTGGGATGGTGAACGTGACGTCGCGGATCGCCTGGTGACGGCCGTACCAGACGCTCAG
>BEID01000098.1 GCA_002898975.1 bacterium HR27
TTCACCCCTGGTGCCTCTCTGGAACGGCTTCAGCAGCGGCTGACCGAAGCTGGTCTGGCCGGATCGATGCGACCGGGGACCTTTATCGGTATCCAACTCGTGCTGATGCTTGGTTTGGGCATGCTGGGTGCCCTTCCGTTCCTCGCTGGAAGTGGGCCGGCGCTGTACCGGCTCGGCTTGCCCTTGGTCATGGGAGCGCTCGGCTGGTTCCTGCCCCGTACCTGGTTGAGTCGCCGCATTGCCCAGCGCAAGCGGGCGATCCAGCGTGCATTGCCGGATGCGATCGATCTCCTCGTCATCAGCGTGGAGGCCGGGCTCGGATTCGACCAGGCGATGCTGCGGGTTGTCGAGAAGTGGGATAACGAGCTCACCAAGGAATTCGCGCAGACGCTTTCCGAAATGCGCATGGGCGTGCCGCGTCGGCAAGCTTTACGTGACTTGGCGCGGCGCGTCAATGTCGATGATCTCACCGTGTTCATCGCCTCGCTGGTTCAGGCCGATCAGCTCGGAGTCAGTGTCAGCCAGGTACTCCGTGCGCAGGCGAATCAGATGCGGCTCCGTCGGCGCCAGCGCGCACAGGAGCTTGCGCACAAGGCACCCATCAAGATGATCTTTCCAATGGTCTTCCTGATCTTTCCAGCGCTGTTCGTCGTCATCCTCGGACCTGCCGTTCCGCGCATCATGGAGGCGTTCCGCTAACGGAGCGCTGTGTCGCTGCGGGTAGGTGGCGGTGTGATGACAATGGTCGGATCGTCGAACCGAGCGAACTCCCCGGTCATGTAGTGGCCAGTCGCCATCATCTCATAGCGACGGATACGGAGGTCCGTCACGCTGACCCACAGCCGGAAGAACGTGTTCGTCGCCGCATCGCGAAATGAGAGCTGGTAACACGGGGTACCGTCAATCGTTTCGATACCGAGGATGCGTACCTCTTCGGCAGTGTCTGCATAGCGATAGCTGGGCCAGCGGAATGGCTGGCTTCCTGGCCAAGGCTGTTCGGTCCAGGATTCCATGCCAGCGCGGTCGTAGCGTGTCCGGTCGATAATGATCGTCTCCCTCGTCGGTCGCCCGGGTGTGGTGACGGTGTAGGCGGCACGATCGGGAGCGCGGTACTGGACAATCGTCTCAACGACAGGACCGCCGCTGGTCAGGCGGGTGCGTTCTTCCACGGTCTGGAGTGCGTTCATGGCGCTGTCGACCGCGCGCAGGAGTGCCAGTCCATCAGGAACGGGAATCGGGACGACGAAACGAGCTGGCGGTGGCGCGTCTTCGCCCGGTCGAGTGACGTACACTGACAAGTCCCATGTGTCGGCACTGAGGGCGAGCGAGGCGTGGTAGGTGGCGGAACGCCGTTCGAGGCGAACGAGTTGCGGTCCTTCGGCAGTCTGTAGTGCGACCGTGACCTCGGCATCATCGATGGGTTGACCGCTCGGTGCCGAGACGGTTGCAGCGATCCGGTTGAGTCCGGGGCGGGCTGGGCTGATCGTCAATGCGACGAGATATGATCCTGCATTTTGCGCCAACTGTAGGCCGGTCGCGTCCGTCCGCGCTGGAGCTGGCGCCCGCGCTGGAGCGAGCAAGCTGAGCGAACCAGCCAGAACGAGCGCGAGCGAGGCTGGAAGGCCTGCCAGGCGCAGGGCTGACAAGGGAAGTGTTCTGCTGCGAAACCAACGAGGGAGACTGAGGAGCAACGGTACTGTTAGGATCGCCAGGAGGAGCAGCTTCCCGAACAAGAGGCGGCCGTACCAGGTCGTGCCGAGCGCAGTCGGTGAGTGCACGTTCACCCACAAGACATACGCTCCGCTCAGAAGCGCTGGTTCACTTATCAACAGAACAGCCACCAACCAGCGACGCAGGAGCCGCGTGCCCACCGCCAGCGCGCGATCAGAACCGTGAAGCGTCGTACGGAGAACGACGGGAAGGAGTATCGAGCTCCCGAGGAGGGCGGTGCCTGTCGCGGTGTGGAACGCTGCGATGGCAATACTCAGCGGAGCCAGCGGTGCGGTGACGGCATGCCCCTCGAGCGCGCGGACGAGCGCCAGGGCTCCAGCCCCGATCGCCCAACCGAGTTGTTTCCCGCGGGGTGGCACCGGTAGTGCCGAGGTCGCGAGCAAACCGAGTGCAAGGGCGAGGTTCGCGAACCAGAGGATCCCCGAACGGGAGAGCGCAACCACTCGTATGTTCTGGGCCAGACTCCCATCGCCGGCTAGGATGACGAGGGCAGCCAGCATGACGAGGGAGGCGGTCGCGACGAAGAGCGCACCGACTGAACAAGAGCGACGTATCGACCTCGAGAGGCCTGCCGCTGCTGTACCACGTGCCGTCACCCCAAGGAGCAACCCCCCACCGAGCGCGGCGAGGCCGAGAAGCTGGAGGAAGCGCGTGAGAGCTTGAAGGAGCGTCAATGCACCGATGGCGGGAAGCGCATCCGCCGGACGCGAGGGATAGCCGACCGAAAAGGTGTACGATCCGGTCACCAGGTGCCCATCGAGCCCGATCACCGAGTAGCGTACCCGGTAGGTGCCCAGCTCATCGTGACTCGAAAGTGGCAACACCACTGTCGTGCGATCGTCATCGAAGCGCAGCGCGCCGTTGGGCTGGACGATCCGACCGCTCGGCGCGAGAATGACGATACCGTCGCCGAGGACGTCGACTGGTTCAGAGAAGGTGAGCACGAGTGCGGAGGGCAGGTGCTCGACGATCGTATCCGGTGGCGGATCTGCGCTGACGAGTTCCGCATGGGCGGACACCTCGCGCGGAAGAGCGAAAATGCCGATCGATACTATGAGGAGGGCTAACCCGAGAAAGAGTCGCACTCTGGAGGGTGGATTCGGTCGTGTCATCATCCATTCCGTCTCCCCGAATCAGCAATGGTAACAGTCGGGCCCGGGGTGTACGGTGGCCAGCTCGACCTGGTCGCCTGGTGCTCTGCGAACGATTTTCCGGTGCTGTCGTCGCCGAGCACGTCGAGATCGCTGAAACCTGGTGGCGTCGTTTGCGTGGTCTGCTCGGGCGCTCTGCACTCGCTGAGGGAGAAGCGCTCGTCCTCGCACCGTGCTCCGCTATTCATACGCTCGGCATGCGCTTCCCGATCGATGTGGTGTTCCTCGATGCAGACTGGTCTATTCGCTGTCTGGCCGCGTCGGTGAAACCGTGGCGTATCGGGCCAATTTGTCCGGGAGCAGCCTGCGCCATCGAGTTGCCGGCTGGTACGATCGCACGGTACCGGCTCGAGCGCGGGCAGCAGTTCGAACTCGTTGTCGAAGATGAGGAATCTCTCGACGCTAACCCCCGCGTCTCCTGGGTCGAGGTCGCGAGCCGTGTTCAAGCTGGTACGACAACAGATCGAACGTTTGCTCTTCGTGCCCACCTGTGGTGGGTGCGGCTGGCCTGGTTCGTGGTGGTGTCCGAGGTGCCGCGCATCCTTGGCGAGTGTCCAGCTCGGGGGCCTGCGCTGCTGGCGGTGCGATCTTCCACTCGACACGGAGCACCGCTGTCGCGATTGTTCGACCTGGCCTTCTGTTATCGGTGCCGTGCGGGCTCTTTACGCGTATGACGGCGTGATACGCTCTGCGCTTCATCGCGTGAAGTATCGTGCTGAGCGACGGCGTGGGGAGGTGCTCGCTGCGGAACTCGCCGCTGTCGCGCCTAACTTGCTCGCTCGCTGGCGGGATGATGTCCGTTGCGTCGTGCCCGTGCCCCTGCACCCATCCCGGCTACATGAACGTGGCTTCAATCAGAGTTCGTTACTGGCACGCGCGGTCGGCGAGGCACTCGAACGACCAGTCCGCGAGGAGCTGGTCCGTGTGCGCGTGACTCCCGCGCAAGTTGGGCGTTCGCGCAGTGAACGCTGGCAAAACGTCGACGGGGCGTTTCGGTGGGTCGGAGCACCGATCGATGGCACCGTCGTGCTGGTCGATGACGTCGTGACGACCGGGGCGACGATCAGCGCTGCTGCGCAGGCACTCGCGGAGGCCGGGGCGCAATCGGTGGTGGTGTGTGCCCTGGCACGAGCACGCCTGGACTAGCGTCGGTCGGCTCGACGCGCGATTTCTCGCTCGGTGACCTGGCGCGCCCACTGGTCTGCTTCCAGGATGGCATCGAGCGTGAGCGGGCCGCAGAGTGGCCGATGCAGCTCGACGACGTGTTGGACGAGCGGTACGATCTCGGTGAAACGGATCCGTCCTTCCAGAAATGCCTGCACTGCAACCTCGTCGGAAGCGCTCAGAACGGTCGGGTAGGTACTGCCGGCCAATCCGACCTGACGCGCGAGTTCGAGCGCAGGAAAACGGAGTGGGTCCGGTGGGAAGAACTCCAGTGTGCCGAGGGCAGCGAAATCAAGCGGCCGAACTACCCCAGACGGCCGCTCCGGGTACAAGAGCGCGTACTGGATAGGAACGCGCATGTCCGGATACGCTGCATGGGCGATCGTGCAGCCGTCACGAAAGCTGACCAGAGCATGCACGATGCTCTGGGGAGGAATGAGGACATCGATAAGATGGAAGGGGAGATCGAAGAGCCAGTGTGCTTCGATGATTTCGAGTCCCTTGTTCATCAAGGTAGCTGAATCCACGGTCACTTTCGGACCCATCCGCCAGGTCGGATGAGCCAGTGCCTCTGCAGGCGTCACGGTCTCCAGGCGCTCGAGCGGTGCCGTGCGGAATGGACCGCCGGACGCGGTAATGATCACATGATCCAGTTCTTCGCGGCGGTGCGGGAGTTCCAGCAACTGCCAGAGCGCACTATGCTCGCTATCGATGGGGCGGATCGTCGCTCCGTTCTCGGAAGCCACGCGCATGAGAAGTTCCCCGGCGCACACGACGCTTTCCTTGTTGGCGAGCGCGATGCATTTCCCAGCTGCTGCGGCGGCGAGTGTCGGGCGTACGCCAGCCTGGCCCGCCAGGGCGATAACGACGATATCTGCCTCGTCCAGCGTTGCGGCGGTGAGGAGGCCGTCAGGCCCGGTCAAAACCTTGGGGGCCCACTCTTCTGGGCGTTCCGTCGGATCAGCCAAGACCACGAGACGTGGGCGATAGCGGGCGGCCTGTCTTGCCAGGAGGTCGCTGTTGCTCCGTGCGCAGAGCGCGACGACCTCGAAACGATCCGGATGTGCGTCCACGACCTCCAGCGTTTGTCGGCCGATGGAACCGGTTGAACCGAGAATGCTGAGCCGGAGCCGCATCACTGTCCTCCGGCGAGGAGTGTAGCAAGGATCAAGGTGGCCGGAACGGTCAGGAGGAGCGCGTCGATCCGATCGACGATGCCGCCGTGTCCGGGGAGGAGCGTGCCGAAATCCTTGATGCCGAGTGCACGTTTCATGTACGACTCGGCCAAATCGCCCAGTTCAGCGAGGATTGCCATCCCGCCGCCGAAAACCGTGGTTGCCCAGGGGGAAAGCGGAAGTCCAAACAGGAGCCCACCGGCCAAACCGGTGAGGAGCCCGGTTACCAGGCCTGCGACCGCACCTTCCCAGGTTTTACCCGGACTGACACGTGGTGCGAGCTTGCGGGTGCCGATACGGTTGCCGATCAGATACGCTGCCATATCGGTAAACCAGGTGACCGAGAGAACCCAGGCCAGCCAGGACAAGCCGAGTGCGGTGGTCGTGCTACCGGTTGCGCTCGCAATGGTATGAATCCACTCGGCACGGGGCTGTCCTTCCAGGGTTCGGAGAAGCAGACTGGCGGCTAGTGGCATGCCTATGTATGCGGAGGCGAATGCGGCGAGCGTTCCACGCTGCAAACCCTGTCGGAAGTCTGTTCCGCGTGCGTGCCAAGCGAACGGAAGGAGAACGGCCACGCTTGCTGCGACAGGAAAGAGCGACAGGGGAAGCGGTGAGGCAACGAGAAAGAGTGGTACGCTGCCTGCCACGGCGATACTGGCTGTGGAGAGGCTCAAGTCGGTGAGCCGCCCGAAGCCGCGAGCCAACTCGTGGGCACTGAGCAGGAGAAC
>BEID01000099.1 GCA_002898975.1 bacterium HR27
CCGCTCGGCAGCGAAGGGGCTTCCCGCGAGACCTCTGGCCCGGCTCTCGACTCTTTCGGCTTCTTGCGGCGTGAGGAGGAGCGCGATCTCCTCGCCGAGGGGCGTCGTGCGATCGCGTGCACTCGGTTCCAGTACACGCCGGAGCACGTCGTCGCGATCTGTGGCCGAGCGACCACCGAGCAGCGCGACGACGACCGGTGCGTTCGGGTCGAGGCCCAGGCGTTGTGCGGCGTGCGGAAGAACGCTCTCGCTCAACCGGCCGAGCAGCAGGTCAGCGACCAGCTGGCTCAACGGTGCCGGGCGCGTCGCCCGTCCCTCCTGTGCGAGCAAGCTCGCGCCGAGCCCGGCGACGAGCGAGAGGACCAGCCGATCGCGTTCGGTCGTCGTGCTTCCTCGAGCGATGAGCGAGAGATACGCGAGCCGACCGCCCACACTGATCGCGGTGAGCAATCGGTCATCCTCGCCCTCGTTGAGTGCCCGGACATTCGGGTGCGGCCGGGCGTGAGCCAGCGCAGTCGGTGCAGCTGGCGTTGCCGCTTCGCCCGCGGCCGCCAGGACGCGTCCCTCGCTGTCCTGGAGCACAAGACTCCGGCCGCTGGCGAGGGCGGCAGCCTGGAGAACGGCGTCGATCCCTCCGGTCAGTGCGGCACGCGACAAGTCGCGTGTCAGTTCGGTCGAAAGGCGGTAGAGCGCTCGCCGTTGCTCGGTGAGCAACCGGTTGAGCGTGGACTCGAGGTCGAGCGGGATCGGGCCGGGGAACAACAGGAAAGGTAACGAGCCGACCGGCTCCTCGAAAAGGTTGGGCTCCGTCACGAGCGCGGCTACCGGCGCTTCGGCGAGCGTTTCGAGCAGTTCTTCCGCGTCAGCGAGACCAGCAGCCTGGATCTCGCGAAGAATCCGCCCACTCACGATGATGAGTTCATCGCCGCGCAGCGGAGGCAGAAACGGCGGGGCCGCACGGACACTCACCGCCCACGAGACCGGACGGTCGAGTACCGCGTCCTCGCTGGCTCCGGGCGGATAGACGACCGTAAAGCGTCGATCCCAGCGACAGAGGTCACGGAGAATCAGTTCAGCCATCGGTCACCCTCGGCATCCTCGCCGGAACGCAGAAGCGCTGGCGCCATTGCCAGCGCGCTGTATCGAGTGTAACAAGCGACACGCCATGCGGTGCGGAACGGAGCGTGGTGCGACGTGCCTCTGCGAGTTGCACAGGAGCGGTTGTGTCCCTCTTGCTCCTGGTGCCGGCAGCGCTCCGCAGGGGACACCTCACCTTCCTGCCGCATCGCACGGTGGTCCGGGCGGCTGCAGTCATTCGGTACCGTGACCGACATCCACTCCCAGTGCAGCGCGCCGCGACTGCGTTCCTTTAGCCCGTCCCGAGTGGTCGGTGGCGCAAGAGCGGCACGACCGCGGCACAGGTCAGGCGGGCTACCAGGCCGAACCTGGCAATGTCACGCGTGCGCGGGCAGGCAGTGAGCCCGGGAGCGACCAGCGAGATCGTCACTCCCGGAACCTCGCTCTTCGATATACTTCGCGCAGTGCTAGGATGGGCTTCCGGTCAGGCGTTCGCGGGCACGTTCGAGACTCGCCTGCAAGCGACCAGTGCACCAGCGAATCAGCCGCCGACGCAACTCCTGGCCGCTCGCGGGAGCGAAGAGGAGCCCGAGGAGGAGTCCCCAGGTGAAGAATTTCGCTGCAGTGCGCAATCGTGCCAGCATCGCCTCAGCTCTCAGCCTCTACCGGTACTTCGGAGTCACTCGTTGCGCTCGCCTGGCCTTCTTCAGCTGGCGTCCGTACCCCAGCGATGCGTGATTCGATCGTCTGGCGGGCGGTTGCCAGCTGTGTTCGCAGGGCTGTCGCGGCCTGCTCGCCCTGGGTGCGTGCCTGCTGGAGAAGCGTCGTGGCACGCTCACGCAAGGCGGGCGGAATCGCTTGCTGCTGAGAGGTCTTCAGCCACGTTGCCAATGCTCCTAGGATCGTTCCAAGCACAAGCCCGCCCAAGAAGCTCCGGAGCGTTCCTCGTCGCATGGCCATTCTCCCTTCCCGGAGTCACCTCCGTTGCTGGTACAGACGCCGTGGCCGTGCACTCGCAGTGTAAACGGTCGAGCACTCGCACTGCAACTCAGCTGTTCGCTGACGGTCGAGCGTGTACTTGCGTTCGAGACCAGTACGGACGTTCGCGAAGTGGGTCGTGCCAGCAACCTGGGGCGCTGAAGCACGTCTCCCAGCGCGCGAACCGGGGACGTGTCGCTTGACAGGTTTAACTTTAGTCATTAACATATCCGCAGTTGTTCGAGATGGTGAACGGAAAGAGCGCAATCGTCTCGTACGGGAGGAGGAGGGATGCAGCGTCGTTCGCTGTCCAGGCGGAGGCTGATCTGGTACGGTCTCGCGCTCGCTGGGGGATTGCTGGCTGCCTGTGCTGGTGAAGGAACGACGCCGTCCAGCGGTGCAACGGGTAGTGCAAGTCCGACCGATTCGGCGAACGCCACCGCAACGATGGCCGGGACGCCGTCTGCGGAAGAGCCTGTGCGCATCGGTATGCTGGTCGCATTGTCGGGCCCGTTCGCATCGCTCGGTGAGAATCTGGTGCGTGGACTGGAACTGGCGCTCGAGGAGGTCAATTCCGAGGTCGCCGGGCGACAGATCGTCGTGCAAGTCGAGGATTCGGCGGGTAATCCCGACCAGGCGCTGGCCAAAGCCCGGCAACTGGTCGAACGGGATCGCGTGCAAGTGCTCGCTGGTGTCACGCTGAGTAGCGAAGCGGGAGCACTCCGCGACTACATCGTGTCGTCCGGTGTGCCCTTGATCGTGAGCAACGCAGGATTGCCCGGCCTGACTCGGGACCCCAAGATGCGAAGCCCCCTCATCTTCCGTGTCTCCTTCGCGAACGGGCAGCATGAGGCGCCATTCGGGCGCTATGCCTACGAGAAGTTGGGCTTCCGCCGGGTCGTGTTGACCGGCCTCGACTACTCGGCAGGTCATGACAAGGTCGGGGCGTTCGGAAAGCACTTCGAGGCAGCCGGTGGGACGATCGTCGGCGAGGTCTACGCGCCGGTCGATACAGCGGACTATGGCCCCTACCTCCAGCGTATCGCCCAGTACGATGCGGATGGGGTGTTCGCGTTCTACTCGGGCGTCGATGCTGTGCGTTTCGTCCAGCAGTATGCGGAATTCGGCATCAAAGAGCAGATACCGCTCTTCGGTTCCGGCGATACGGTCGACGAAAGTATCCTGCAAGAGCAGGGTGAGGCGGCGCTCGGCTACGTCAGTTCGTCCCACTACGCGGTTCTCTACGACTCGCCGGAGAACCAGGAACTCGTGCGTCGGACGCGCGAGCGCTACGGCGTGGTCGCCAATCAGTTCGTCTATCAGGGCTATTTGACCGGGCGGGCGATTGTGGAAGCGCTCGCCGCGGTCGACGGGGCGATCGAGGATACCGCACGGTTCCTCGAGGCGCTGCGGGCTGTCCGGTTCCGCGGTCCGACTGGAGAGTTCCGCTTCCATCCCGAGTCGCAGGGAGCGATCATCACGGTCTTCATTCGACGTGTCGAGCGTTTGCCGAGCGGTGAACTGGGCAATGTCGTGCTCGATGTGATTCCCGACGTGGACGATGTGTCCTTCTGACGCCGCCAGGTGTTCCAAGGCAACGGGGTCAGGTCAACGACGACCTGGCCCCGTTGCCGTTTCGCATTCCGGCTTGCTGATCAGGCGACGAGCTGGATTCGGCTGCGTGGTATGATCGGCTCGGTTGTCGAGTCGAAGGGTGGAGCGATGGATCTCCACGAATACCAAGCTGCGGAGATTTTCGGTCGATACGGCATTCCGGTGAACCGGGGGATCGTGGCCCGGACACCGGAAGAGGCACGCCAGGCTGCCGAGCAGCTCGGTGGCCGGGTCGTGGTCAAGGCCCAGGTACACGCCGGTGGGCGTGGCAAAGCCGGTGGGATCCGGTTGGCGAACGATCCCGCCGAAGCGGAAGCAGCGGCGTCCCAGATCCTCGGGATGGAGATTCGCGGTCGTACTGTCCGCAAGGTACTCGTCGCACCGGCGGTCGCGTTCGATCGCGAGTACTATCTCGGCGTCGTTCTCGATCGCGACGCGCGACGCATCGTGGTGATGGCCAGTAGCGCTGGCGGTGTCGATATCGAGGAAGTCGCGCGGGAGCGGCCCGAGGCGGTCGTGCGCGAGCATGCCGATCCGTTTCTCGGGTTCCTCGACTATCAGGCACGGCGCCTGGCGTTCCGCCTGGGTATCGAACCCGATCTCGTGCGCGGTTTCGCTGCTATCGCGCGTCAGCTCTATCAGGTCTACGTCGACTGCGATGCTTCCCTCGCGGAAATCAACCCGCTGGTCTTGACGCGTGACCGTACCTGGATGGCCCTCGACAGCAAGATGGTGCTGGACGATAACGGGCTTTTCCGGCATCCGGATCTGGCTGACCTGCGCGATACGGAGGAGGAAGATCCGCTCGAACGCGAAGCGCGGCTCGCCGGGATCAGTTTCGTGCGCCTCGATGGCACGGTGGGGTGCATCGTCAACGGTGCTGGTCTCTCGATGGCTACCATGGATGCGATCAAGCTCTATGGTGGCGAGCCGGCGAACTTCCTGGATATCGGTGGCGGTGCTTCGGCCCAGCGCGTCGCCGCTGCGCTGCGCATTGTCGTGGCTGATCCCAACGTGCGGTCGATTCTGGTGAACATCTTCGGCGGTATCACGCGTGGCGATGTGGTCGCGCAGGGGTTGTTGGAAGCGTTGCGCGAGGTCGACGTACGCGTTCCGATCGTGATTCGGCTGGTCGGAACGCGGCAAGAAGAAGGCCGTCGCCTGCTCGAGGACGCGGGGTTCACCGTCGTGGATACCATGGAGGAAGCGGCTGAGCGGGCAGTCGCGGCGGCGAAGAGCCAGTAGGGCAGGGGGAGCGATGGCGATCCTGGTCGACGAGTCGACGCGGTTGCTGGTGCAGGGTATCACTGGCCGCGAGGGATCGTTCCACACGCAACAGATGATCGAGTACGGTACGCGGGTCGTGGCCGGAGTGACGCCAGGGGCCGGTGGCCGGGAGGTGCATGGCGTCCCGGTCTTCGATACGGTAGCCGAGGCCGTTGCGGCAACCCAGCCGAACGTCTCCTTCGTCGCAGTCCCAGCCCCTTTCGCGCCGGACGCGATCCTGGAAGCAGCCGATGCGGGTATTCCCCTGATCGTCTGCATTACCGAAGGCATCCCTGTCCTCGAGATGGTACGCGTCTACCACGCGGTGCGGGCGCGTGGGGTGCGGCTTCTCGGACCGAATTGCCCTGGGCTGATCTCGCCCGGTAAGGCCAAGGTAGGGATCATGCCAGGCTTCATCCACACTCCAGGACCGGTCGGGATCGTCTCGCGGAGCGGTACGCTGACCTATGAAGTTGTCTGGGCCTTGACGCGAGCCGGCATCGGCCAGTCGACCGCAGTCGGGATCGGGGGCGATCCGGTCATCGGCACCTCGTTCGTTGACGTGCTGGAGATGTTCCAGCACGATCCGGAGACGCAGGCGATCGTCCTGATCGGCGAGATCGGTGGGGCAGACGAAGAAGCTGCTGCCGAGTACATTCGTCGCTCTGTCACCAAGCCGGTCGTCGGATTCATCGCCGGACGTACCGCGCCGCCGGGTCGGCGGATGGGACACGCGGGAGCGATCATCAGCGGTGGACGGGGCACTGCGGCCGAGAAGATTGCAGCGTTCGAAGCGGCTGGTGTGCCGGTCGCCGAGCGACCTGCCCAGGTGGCGGAGCTAGTCCGCCAGGTGCTCGAACGACGCTGAGGAGGAGCGATGCCGGTCGAACTCGTCCCGCATCAGAGTCTCATCGTTCTGGGGCGGCTGGCCGGCAGCCGGGGGTACCTGTGGGGAACCGGCGGGAACCTGAGCTTGCGACGTAGCGAATCGCACTTCCTCATCACGATGCGCGGTA
>BEID01000100.1 GCA_002898975.1 bacterium HR27
ATCGTCGCCGGGCGGGCGACAGTCGTGATCGAGGGCAAACCGGTAACGTTCACGGTGTACCGCGAGGTCGGTCGTGGTCGCTACTTCCTGCCCTTCCGCGACGCGACCGCTGGAACCGAGACGTATGCGGTCGGGCGCTACCTGGACCCGCAGGAAACACCGGACGGAAAGCTCGTCATCGATTTCAACATGGCGTACAACCCCTACTGTGCCTACAACGACCGCTGGACCTGCCCGATTCCACCGCGCGAGAATATCGTCGATGTGCCGATCCGGGCCGGCGAGATGGCCTATCCCGATTACGTTTCGGTAACCGAGCAGGAGAAGCCCCGCGGGCCTGCACCATTGATCGGGGGGTGACGTGGCGATCGAGATCGTCACGACGAGCGAGCCGCTCCATGCACTCGCGGGCAGTATCGTGTTGCCGGTCGTTCCGGAGTTTCGTCTCGATGGCTCGATCGAGGACAGCGAAGACAGACTCGGGAGCTGGGTTGCGGCTGCTGCTCATGCGGCCGGGGTCAGCGGACGAGTCGGTCAGGTGGCAGCCGTGCCACCGCCAGCCGAGTGGCCAGCAGAGCGTCTCGTGTTGGCCGGTCTCGGCACGCCAGAGCAGCGGACACTCGCCGATATCAGGCGGGTAGCAGCGCTGACCGCGAAGGTGACAACCGACGCTGGTGGCCGCATCCTCGTCTGGCCGGTGGCAGGACTGCTGCGCCATCCGATCGAGTCAGTCGTCCAGGCGATCGTCGAAGGGGTTGGCCTGGCGAGCTACCGATTCCACCGCTACCGGAGCAGCGACGCTGCGTCTCGGATCCAGCAGCTGGTCGTCGCTGGTATGGGTTCCGCCATCGAGACGGGAATCCGCCGCGGCCGGATCGTGTACGATGCAGTGAACTTCGCGCGCGATCTCACCAACGAGCCGGGGAATCTACTCGATCCCGAGCGCTTGAGCGGCATCGCCTGGGAAGTGGCGCAGGAGGTCGGGCTCCAGTGCTCGATTTACGATCGAGCGCTGCTCGAAGAACTCGGTGCGGGTGCCATTCTCGCAGTCGGCCAGGGGAGCCGGCGGGAACCACGTCTCGTGCACCTCATCTACCGGCCGACCGAGCCTGTGCTGACCCGCGTCGCACTGGTGGGCAAGGCAGTCACCTTCGACTCGGGCGGACTCAGCCTCAAGCCCGCTGAGGGTATGGAACGTATGAAGGGTGACATGGCCGGTGGGGCCGTCGTGTTGAGCGTACTACGGGCGCTTCCAGCGCTCGATCTGCCGATCGAGGTGCACGGTATCATCGCGGCTGCCGAGAATCTTCCCGACGGCGATGGGTTCCGGCCCGGTGACATTCTCCGCACACTGAGCGGCAAGACGGTGGAAGTCATCAGTACCGACGCGGAGGGGCGTTTGCTCCTGGCTGACGCCCTGACGTATGCGGTTCAGCAAGACGCCCACCTTCTGGTCGATATCGCGACGCTGACCGGCGCGTGCGCGGTCGCGCTGGGGCGAGGTGGCAGCGGGCTGTTCGCGACTGACGAGCGCGCGCGTGACCTCTTGTTGCGAGCGGCCAGCGAAGTGGGCGAGCGGATCTGGCCGCTGCCGCTCTGGGACGAGTATCGCGATCTCCTGCGCAGCGAGCACGCGGATCTCAAGAACACGGCGGGCCGTTGGGGCGCTGCGATCAACGCCGCGCTGTTCCTGCGTGAGTTCACCGGCGGACGGCCGTGGCTGCACCTCGATATCGCCGGCCCGGCCTGGACAGACCAGGCGGGGCCGTTCGGGCCACCGGGAGCGACCGGCCACGGGGTGCGCACGCTGCTTCGCTTCCTGGAACTGTGGACTGAGCAGGCGAGTGGCGACAACGAGGGCGAGGCGCGATGAGCCGGACATTCGCGCGCCGTTTTCAGGTCGCGACGGCTGGTCACGACCAGGTGCTGGACATCACGCCACAGGTGCGCGAGGTGATACAAGCGAGTGGGATCCGGGATGGGCTCGTCTGCGTGTTCGTCGCGCACTCGACGGCCGCGGTCTCGGTGTCGGAGTACGAGCCCGGACTCGTGGAGGATGTTCGCGTCGCAGCGGAGCGGATCGCACCCGAGCGCGGGAGCTATGCGCACAACCGGTTGAATGCGGACGATAACGCGCACAGTCATTTGCGTTCGCTCGTCATCGGACCTTCCGTGACTGTTCCGCTCGTCAGTGGTGCCTTGACGCTTGGTACTTGGCAGCGCATCGTGCTCATCGACTTCGATACGCACGCCCGCACGCGAACCGTCTGGGTGCAGGTACTCGGTGAGTGAGCAGCTGCGTGAGGCGATCGCACGGTTCCTCGCCGAACTCCGGGCTCGGCGACAGTGGACGCTCCGCGAGCTGGCGGAGCGTAGCGGGCTCTCGATCGCCTACGTCAGCGAACTGGAACACGCCCGGAAGTTGCCCACGCTGGAAGCACTGGCGCAGCTGGCACAGGCCTACGAGGTTTCGCTCGCTGATTTCTTGCGAGCACTGGCGGCACGACTGGATGGTCGAGATGCCAGCGAGCCAGCGTGCAGCGCAGGCGCTGATCTCGACGAAGACGAGCGCGCGGAGCTGGAGCGGTACTGTGCGTACTTGCGCTGGAGGCGGGCGTACCGTGCGGGAACGAGCGAGAGAGGGTGATCGGCGATGACGACACTCCGCCGGGAATCGATCCTGGTCAGTACGGACTGGCTTACCGAACACCTGGACGATGACACGGTTCGTGTTCTCGACTGCCGCTATTACTTCGATGGGCGGGACGGGTACGCCGAGTATCGCGCCGGTCACATCCCGGGCGCTCGATATTTCGATTGGACGCGCGTGACGGTCGATCCGGACGATCCGATCGCCTACCGGCTGGCGTCCCCGGAGTACATCGCTGCGCGACTCGGCGAACTCGGTATCGGCGACGAGCACACGATCGTCGGGTATGACGACGAGGGTGGGCACTTCGTCGCCCGGCTGTGGCTGGCTCTGGCTCGCTACGGACGGGCGGACCGCCTGCGGATCCTCGACGGAGGCTGGACCCGCTGGCTCTCGGAAGGGCGGCCGGTCAGCATGGAGGAGCCTCAGTGGCCGGTCGCGCGCTTCACGCTTCCCGGCCCGTCTCCCGATCCGGATCTCGTCGCCGATGCTGACGACGTGTTGCGGGCGGTGGCCGAACGATCGGCGCTCGTGCTCGACGTGCGCCGGCTCAGCGAGTTCACCGGTGAGGAGGTACGGACACGCCGGGGTGGGCACATCCCGGGTGCGCGACACTGGTTCTGGCAGCAGAGCCTAGATTGGGATGGCGACCGGCGGTTCTTGCCCGCCGAGCGGATCGCGGAGCGTCTCCAGGCTATCGGTGTCGCCCCGGAGACGCCGGTCATCACGTACTGTCATGGTGGGGTCCGTGCTGCCCATGCGGCCCTGGCACTCCGGCTCGCCGGCATCCGGAACGTGCGTGTCTACGTTGGAAGTTGGGCGGAGTGGGGAAACCGTGACGATCTCCCGATCGCGCTCGGTATCCCCACCCCCTCATCCTGAGGGTTTCTCAGCGAGGATCCACTCGACGATTCCGAAGGTGCGGCGCTCGACCGCCAGTACGCGGAAGCCGATTTCCTCGAGATGATCGAGCGGGTCGCGCAGGAGATGGTCGCAAGCGAAGCGAACGCTCAGCGGGTCGAGAAGCCGTTGGCCTGCGCGTACCAGCGGGTTCAGGCTGCGCACGTGCTCGACGAGGACGAGTGTTCCGCCGGGACGCAGTACGCGGTGGGCTTCGGCGAGTGCCCTACGATCGTCAGGTATCGTGCAGAGGCTGAGGATGGAAATGACCACGTCGACAGTTTCGTGCCGGATCGGGAGCTGTTGGGCATCGCCGCGGATCAAATGAATCAGTGCTTTGGTAGTCGAGAGGCGTTGCTTGGCCTGCGCGAGCATGCCGGAACTCAGGTCGATGCCGATAACGTGTGTCTCGTCGGGATAGAACGGTATCGTTCGCCCGGTACCGATCGCGATCTCGAGTGTCCAGCCGCGTGCAATGCTGGCAGCGCGGGCGCGCCACTCGCCGAGAAGCCAGCGCTCGATCCGGTCCAGGGCACGATCGTACGTATGGGCGAGCGCGTCGTAGTGCCGAGAGAGTCGACGCAACGTGGCATCGGTCATGCCGGTTCGATCCTCTCGCTTCGTCGCCAGTGTATCTGGTCAGACGCGGAGAGAACCGGTAGGCTTGTGTTGAACGGAGGGAATTGCGCGCGATGTGGTTGATCGTGCCGCTGATCTTCGTCCTCTCCTGGCGTACGACGCGGCGCTTCGGTCAGGCGTTCAACGAGACGGTCGCTTGGGTAGTCGGCTATTTCGGCACGGCTGGCATTTTGTGGCTCGCTGACTTCGGTGGTATGGAGCTGATCGACACGCGCCCGAACGGGCCCGGTGCGCTGATCGCGGTACTCGGTGGCTTCGCTGGCATGCTGGTCAGCCGCTGGCGCTGGAAGCGTCGCGGCGGACACTTGGAGCCGCGACGGGATCTCCTGCGCGATATCGCCGGTGCGGTCGGCCGGGCGAGCGCTGGACGGAGCCGTACCGCAGGGAGTGCGAACGGGTCGGCTGGCGGAGGGGCCGGTGCGCAAGATTTTTCGACCGAAGCCGGGCGCATGCTGGGCCGGGCGGCTGCGAACGTGTTCGTACCTGAATTGCGCCGTAAGAATCCCTGGGTGCGGGCCGTTCGCGCATTCGTAGCGGGAACGCGCAGTCAGCGTAAGTGAGCGTTCGTTCGGGAGGGGTGTGGTGACGGTCGAGCGACGGTTGCCGACACGCGAGGAAGCCTGGGAACTGGTGCGGGAATACACCACCCAGCCGCACCTGCTGCGTCACATGCGCGCTGTCGAGGCGGCGATGCGGGCGTATGCGCGCCGCTTCGGCGAAGACGAGGAGCTGTGGGGCCTCGTGGGACTCTTGCACGATTTCGACTACGAGCGGTATCCCACCATCAGCAGCGAAGGCCATCCGGTCGTCGGTTCACGCATCTTGCGGGAGCGCGGCTATCCCGAAGCGGTGATTCGCGCCATCCTCGCGCATGCGAGCGAGGTTACGGGTGTGGAACCCGAGTCGCTCATGGAAAAGGCGCTCGTCGCGGTCGATGAATTGACCGGCTTTCTCGTCGCTGTCGCGCTCGTGCGTCCGACGAAGAGCATCCTCGATGTCGAAGTGTCGAGCGTCAAAAAGAAGTGGAAGGCCAAGGAGTTCGCCGCAGCAGTGAACCGGCAAGAGATTGAAAGGGCGGCTGCGGCACTCGGTGTGCCGCTCGACGAGCATATCCGTATCGTTCTCGACGCGATGAAGGAGATCGCTGCGGAACTCGGGCTGGAGCGAAAGCCGGTCCAAGCCTGAACTGGCTCAGGCTCGTGACCAGAAAGCGTGAGCTGGTACCTGCCGCGTAGGCAGATACCAGCTCATCGTACGCTGCGTCGCTCAACTGGTCTTGATCTCCGTCCACAGCCGGTCGAATTTGAGCGCGCCCTCTTCTCCGACATCCTTGATCCACTGCAGTCGCTGCCAGACTTCCGGCGGCGGATAGACACCGGGATTGTTGAGGACTTCCTCGTCGATATAGCCCTGCTCGCGCGCCGCCTTGTTCGGGGAGCCGTACATGATGTAGTTCGCATTGCGGCCAGCGATGTCGGGTCGGTTGAGGAAGTCGATGAACGCCATGGCGGCGTACTTGTGGGGTGCAGTTTTGGGTACGCAGAGGTTATCCTGCCAGACCGTGCAGCCTTCACGGGGAATCACGTAGCGGAGGCTGGGCTTTTCCTGCTGGCTCATCACAGCGTCACCTGTCCAGATATGGGCGATCAGTGCTTCACCGGCGACGAGCAGGTCGTCATTATTCTGGCTCGAATAGGCGAGCACGTGTGGCTTCTGTGCGAGTAACAGTTCCTTCGCGCGAGACA
>BEID01000101.1 GCA_002898975.1 bacterium HR27
AGTGCCGCGACAATCTCGGCCGTATCGAATGCGACGCGAACTTCCTCAACTACCGTGAACGCAAGCGCACTTTCACCCTCGATCTTGTCGTCCGCAAAAAGTGGGCGAGTTACGACTACTGGCCCAGCCAGGATGCGACGATCGAACTCACGCTAGCGGGCCAGACCGAGACCATCACCTGCCCCAAGGCCGATCCGACCAACCCGTCGCGACCGCTCAATGTACCACTTGACTGCGGTACGGTCACGTTCCACAACGTCACCATGCCGGACTTCGCGTCGTTCGTTCCCGTGGAGAACCCACCCCTGAGCGACTGGCAATTCGGTTACGACTGGCCCTTCCGCCCCGGTGCTGGGATCGGGTACTGCACCTGGGTCAGCGTTCCCGACCGTATCCGCTGTTATACTGCTTTCCTGAACACCCCGTACCTCTCGACACTCACCGTCGAGAAGGTCTGGACCGATCCGAGCGGGAGCGGGGCGACACCCAGTGGGCCGGCCACCGTCCAGGTCACGAACAGCCGCACCGGTGCGATCTTCACCTTCACCTGCCCACCGGCCCCGCTCGGCCAGGTCGTCACCTGCGGGTTCGTTCGCGGCGACCTCCAGGCGAATGACCCGTTGACCGCCACCGAAACGCCTCCCGCCCAGTGGCAGCCCGTCTCCTCTCTCGGCCCGCATTACGTGAGCACGACGTCCTCGGATCCCAACTTCTCCTGCCAGCGCGTGGGGAGCAACGCCTTCGCCTGTACGCTCCGTATCGTCAATCAGTATCGCCCACCGTGGCAGCTGACGATCCGCAAGCGCTGGCTCGATGCCCTCGGCAATGACTTCTTCGGACCGCCGACCACGCTCGTGGTGACGGTGGACGGCCAGCAGGTCGAGGTCTCGTGCCCAAGCGGTTTCTCGCCGGTCTCCTGCGCGATCCTCACCTTCCCCTCCCGCCCGTCCCAGCTGAGCGTGGAAGAGCCGAATCCGCCCGACGGCTGGACCGTCATCGGAGGGACCGGCGACTGGAGCAACGCGGACTGCCCCGCTTCGGGCTGTACGGTCACCGTCCGCAACCAGCTGCGGGACCTCGTCATCACGGTCTCAAAAGTCTGGTATGCGCCCAGCCCCCCTGGCAGCCCCGCAACGCTGACGCTCGAGACACCCGGAGGCACAGTCGCGCTTACCTGCCAGGGCACAGCGAACCCTGACTCCTGCGCGCCGGCCCCAGTCACCGTGCCGGACTGGGCCCACAACCGCGGTCCCATCACGGTCCGTGAGGAGACCATGCCGCCCGGCTGGTCCCCCTGGCGAGGTTTCGGCATCTGGGACGGGTCGACTGCGACGCCGATTGGTGGGGGCGGTCCCGTCCAAACGTACTCAGTCGGTCCCGGGTGGATTCTGTTCGGCAACAACCTCTTGATCCTCGTCAGCAACCGGGCGGACCGGTGCTCTCCAGAGGACAAGACCTGTTCTCCCACCGGCGAGCCGCCTGCTGGCATCTGGCTCGAGTTCACCAAGCTCTGGGCCGGTTCCCAGCCGCCCGGTCAGGATGCGACCGTGCAGGTGACGCTCTGGCCCAATGGGCATCCCTACCATCAGGAGTTCACCCTGACCTGTCCGGGAACGGCCTCCCCAGCAACCTGCTCGCCGCGCGTCTTCGTTCCCATCTGGAGTGACGACCAGTGGCACGACTTTGTCCTGACGATCACGGAACTCAGCGGTCCGCGGGGCTGGATACCGACGCAGGGCTTCGGCTCCTACGACTTCCCCGCCTTCCTCGAACTCCTCGGTTGCCCCGACCCCGATACGTGCGACATGCCGAAAACGTGCTATATCGACAAGGAAAACGGCGAGGTGGTCCACTGTGTCGTGACCCTCGCGAACCAGTTCGTCCCGACCACACCGCCACCACCGGGCGGCGGGAACCCACCGGCGGGTGGGAGCCCGCCACCCACCGGCGGCAGCCCCCCGGCCGGTGGCAACCCACCGTCGAGTGGGAGCCCGCCACCGCCCGCTGGGAATCCACCGGCGCCCGCGAACCCGCCCGCCAGTCAGCCACCAGCACCCGCCGGCCAGCCTGCCGGCCAGGCACCAGCAGCCGGGAGCCCGGGCCGAGAGGCGGTGACGAGCCGGCCGCCGGCACAGGACCTGGACAGCGCTAGCCTCCAGTCAGTGAGCGACCAGAACACATCGCAGGCCCAGTCGGCCCAGGGGACGGTCCAGCTCCTGCCCAAGACGGGGCACGGACGGCTCCGCCCGCCCTGGTGGGTGGCCCTGGCGCTGGCAGCCCTGCCCACCCTCAGTGGTCTCGTCTTTGCGCTCCACGCCCACAGCCGGCGACGTCCGCCCCTGCAGCGGCGCTTCTGACGGACGAGGCAGCGAGACGCCGGGAGAGCCTCCTTTCTCGGGCTCTCCCGGCGCGCCGCCCGCCGGCCAGCCGACACTCCGCACGGACCATCTTCATCCGAAGAACGGGCACATGCAGTAAGCGAAGTCATTCGTCGTATTGATAAATTTTGACTAGATTGGAATGATTTGACGAAGCTATTCCTGCATATACCCGACTCTTGCCGAAAGCGAATTTCTTTTGATACAATGCAGAGTAGTAATGTTTCGGATGACAGGGGATAGGGACGACTCGGATGTTCACCGACAAGCCCTCTCAGGCCCTAGTGGCCCTCGACACCTTCCTCGGTACCCTGCCGTGCAGCGCCAGCGCGCTCTGGCTGCGGATGACGCGCCAGGAGCCGTTCATCCTCGTCACGAGTTCCCAGAGAGGCGACGACGAGATCCCGCTGCTCCTCCCCGCTGCAGTCCTCGATGCCCTGCCCGCCGAGACGAGCCTGCTCCGACTGCCTGCCCCTATCCCGACACTCACCATGCCCGCCCTCTTCCGCAAGGCAAGCCTCCTCCTGCTCCTCCGCCGCAGCGACGATTCTCCTCACGCCCTGCTCTGGTGCCGGCCACAGGACGGCACCGACCCGGATACGCTTTCCGCGCTACTCGGGACGGTCATGCCGCTGCTGGAAGCCGCGCTGGCTGGTGTCACGACGTCCGTGACACTGGGCGAACTCTGGTCGCTCAGTAGCTCCCCCCTCTGTCTGGTCGACGCCGAGTGGCATGTGCTGGCTGCCAACCCCGCTTTCTTGTCCCTGGTGGGCCAGCCAGCAACCGGGAGAAAGCTCGACGACCTGGTGCAGGCCTTCCCTGGCTGGGACCGCCTGCGTGTCGCCCTCCACGAGCACCACCGGGCGACCGGGTACGATGTGGTGCTGGTGACGCAGGAGACGGTGGCCACCTTCCGCATCGACGCCCAAGTCATCCCCTCCCAGATCACTGACCAGTACGGCGCGCATGTCCTCCTCCAGTTCACCCCCAGGCAGCGCAGTCTGACGACCTCGCGACGGGATGCCATCGACCTGAGTGAGCGACCACCCGGCCCCGCCCAGCTCTCGCTCGCGACCACGGCACGCATCCTCGCGCGCCGAGCGGCCCAAGGCCTGGCGACGACCCTCGTCGTCGGCTACCTGAGCTGCCCCTCCACCAGCGCTTCCTCACTCGACTGTCTGACGCTCGATACCGTCTCGCTCATGCTTCTCGATCAGCTCCGGTACGCGCTCCAGCCCTTCGTCGCCGGCCGAATCGATGCCAGCACCATCATCGCTGTCACCGACGAGCCAGCAAGCCATCAGCTCATCGAGACGCTGCACGATCTCCGGGATGCGACTGGCGACCGTTTCCCTTCCCTCACCGCCTGGCCCTTCCTCACGCGGCTGATCTTCGCGGTCATCCCGGTGACCGAACGCTGTGTGGTCAGCGAGGAGACGCTCCACACCGCGATCGAGCGAACGCGACACCTCGTCATCCGCCTCGATCACCCGGTCGTCGTGTTGTCCCCGGACGAGGCCGATCCTTCTCCACCACCACTGACCGCCGTCGTCGAGGCACTTCTCGATCGCCGGTTCACCTTCGTCGCGCAGCCGATAGCACCACTGCAGCTGAGCCAGCCACCTCGTGTCGAACTCCTCGCCCGCCTCGCCGTCGGTGATCACCGGCTCTCGCCAGCCTTCTTCCTCCCGCTCGTCCAAGAACTGCGGCTCCAACCTGCTCTCCTCCAGGCATCTCTCGAGCAGGCCAGTCGCCTCGCTGCCACCGGTGCCATCGTCCACGTCAACGCCGAACCGTCAGCCCTCCTCGAACTCGCTGCGGAGGGAAGACTCTCCTCGCTTTCTGCGCGAACCTTGCGCGGACGGCTGGTCCTGGAGATCACCGACGGACACGTCGGCACAGATGTATCTCGACTCAGCGCGACGCTCGACACCCTCCGGCAGGATGGCATCGAGATCGCGCTTGACGACTTCGGAGTCGGCTTTCAGGGCTGTCTCCCGCTCACCCTCCTTCCACTCGATCTCGTCAAGATCGACCGGGCACTGACCCGCACACTCGCCCACGAACGAGGCCGGATCGTCACCGAAGCGATCATCCAGACCTGCCGCAAACTCGGGTTGGCGACGGTCGTGGAGGGCGTCGAAGACACAAGTCTTTGGCCTCTCCTGACGTCCTGGCGTGTCGACTATGTCCAAGGCTTCGCGACAGGCCGTCCGTGCCCACTCCCCGTCGGATCGTGAGCACAAGCGTCGGTCAAGGGTCCCCCGCCAGCGCTGTTCGATACAGACCCAACGTTACCCGTCGTCACGCACCCCGACGGCTGCGACGTACCATCGTAGACGCGTACCGGTCACCGTTGCACTCCCTCCGCGTACCCGGAACGAGCCGGTCAAATCTGTTACGAGCCCGAAGGGGAAACCAACCGCTCGGTACCTCTCCGCTCCGATGATGCCCGCCTGGAACCCGCTCGGCATCACGTCTCACCGGTGTTCCTCAGCGTTCGTCGCGCAATGGCACGACTCCGAGTAGCCGCAGGAAGCCCTCGATCTTGTCGAGATCCCACGCCGTTAGGTCCACCGTCACCGTCACGGCGACCTCGACACCACCCGCTCCGGCCAGCTTTCGCTCGAGCACCGGCGAGACTCGGCCTGGCTCAGCCGAGGGCGCTGCGCTCGCTGGCTCAGCAGTCTCTGCACTCTCACCCTCCACAAGCCCGCTACGCTCCTCCACCAGCAGCGGCCGCAACGCGCGCACCTGCTCCCCGATGTCGGGTGCCAGGAGGAGTCGCGAGGGCTGCCCGCGAACGCCGCGGCGGAACACCCCCAACCCTGCCTCCTCCGCGAGCTTGAAGAAGAAGGTCCGCGCTTCCTCGACCCGGTTCCGCGGCTGGCCCAGCCGCATCTCGACTTGCCACACCCGCTCCACCCACGGACCGTCAATCACGGCGAGCCCCTCACGGAGCGCCCGCTCGATCGCTCCACCGTACGGTGGATAGCTGAGGACCGCGCGGGCCAGTTCGCGCCGCCGCTCAGCGGCATCCGTGGCATAGGCGAGGCGCCTCCCCACCTCCGTCAAGCGAATCTCCGCATCATCGCGTTCGATCAAGCCAAGCTGCTCGAGCGCATTCAGCGTCTCGCGAAGCGGCTCGCCCCCGCCCAGCCGGGCCTCCAGCACGCTGCGGTCGACCCCACGCCCCTTCGCGTACTCGAGCACCTGGAACAGCAAGCGCGGATCGGTTCGATACGGCAGCAAGATCGCCATCGCCATTCCTCCAGCACCATCGCTCACGCGGTTATTCTAGCAGAACTGCACGCGACCAAGCAAGCTATCACTCCGCTGTTCTTCCAGCAACTAAGCACGCTCTGTCTCCTGCGCATGCATGTTAACGCGAGAACGCGAGTTTGCGTATTCGCACACGCGCCGACGCTGCACTTGGATACACGCGTATCGAGCACGCGTGAGGAATCGCACGAGGGAATACGCCCGGCGACGGTGTGCCATACCGTGCGCGGTGTGCGCGAACAGGGCACGCGTCCCAGTCGCTGTCCC
>BEID01000102.1 GCA_002898975.1 bacterium HR27
GACCACCCCGACGGCGATCGAGATGCGCCCACCCCACAGGATACGGGCAAAAATATCGTGGCCGAGATCGGTCGTCCCGAACGGGTGCGCGAGCGAGGGGCCCTGGAGCGCCTCGGCCATATCGAAGTGGTTCCACGGAATCGGCCAGAGGAACGGCCCGATCAGCGTCGCGAGAACCATGAAGAGCAACACGAAACTTCCGGCTACTGCTAACCGATGATGGCGGAACTTCCGCCACGCATCGCTCCACAACGAGCGTGGCTTCCGCTGCGGCAACGTGACCGGAGCGGCCACACTCGCCGCCACCTGCACCCGGCGCTGCTCGGTCATCTCGGACATCGTTCACCCCCGTCGAGGCGCTGCCGGCCCTCACTCGTATTTGATCCGCGGGTCGAGGACACCGTACAGGATATCGGCGATCAAATTGAACAGCACGACGAGCGCCGAGAAGATGATCGTAATCGCCATGATCACCGGTGTGTCGTTATCCCGGATCGCGCTGATCAACAGCGATCCCATGCCCGGAACCCGGAAGATCTGCTCGGTGATTACTGCTCCAGTGAAGATACCCGGAATGCTCAGCGCGACAATGGTCACGACCGGGATGAGGGCGTTGCGCAGCGCATGGCGCAAGATCACCGCCCGTTCGCTCAAGCCCTTCGCTCGCGCTGTGCGCACGTAATCCTGATGGATCGTCTCCAGCATCGCGGCCCGCGTGTAGCGCGCCAGAGCCGCCGTCTCGAACAACGCCAGTACCATGATCGGCATCAGTGCTTGCTTGATCTTCTCCCAGAGACCCGCCAATCCCTCGGTTTCGATCGTCGTGCGGTAGATCATCGGCAGCCAGCCGAGCTTCACGCTGAAGACGAGGATGAACAAAATACCGGTCACAAAAGTCGGTAACGAGAACCCGATGAAGGCCAGGCTCGTCGCGATATTGTCGAAGATCGAATACTGTCGGATCGCTGAAAGAACGCCCACCGGGATGGCGATGAGGACCGAGAGCACGTAGGCCGTTCCGATGACGTACAGCGTGGTCGGGAGGCGCTGACGGATGAGATCGATGACCGGTGACTTCGAGCGGAACGAATAGCCGAAGTCACCGCGCAGCATCGACGAGGCCCACTTCACGTAGCGCACGGGAATCGGGTCGTCGAGCCCCATGCTCTGCCGGATGCGCTGGCGCACTTCCGGGGGGACAGCCGGGTTCATCGCGAACTCCGCGAGCGGGTCACCCGGTGCCAGAGCCAGGATCGTGAAAATCACGATGCTGATCGCGACTAGCGTCGGGATCGAGATGAGAATCCGCCGGATCAGATACTGCGTCATCCCCCGCGCTCCTCACCCCATGCCGCACGGTGCGGGGGCGGAGGAACTCCCCCGCCCCCGTTACGCTCTCGCTAGCTCGATCGCCGCCAGTTGGCGATGTTCCACGTCTCGTCCGTCCAGCGCGACAGCTCGAGACCGGTCAGATTCTTGGCATGACCGCTCACGCTGTTCCGGTGCACCAGCGGAATCACGACCACGTTGTTGACCACGAGATCGTTCATCTTGATGAAGAGTTCGGCCTGCTTCTGGGGATCGAGCTCGACGAGTGCCTGCTCGTACAACTTGTCGTACTCGTCGTTCTGCCAGCGCTCGTAGTTGTTTCCCGACCAGTTGTTGGCTTTCTGCGCGATATTGTCCGGCTTCCCATACCAGGAAAGCATGTAGTCGACAGGATAGACCGAACTCGGACCGTTGGTGAACATCTCGATGTCCGCATAGAAGTGCGCAGCGGTGTCCGGATTGCCCGGATCGGACGAGAAGAAGACCGAAGCATCGATCGACTTGAGTTCGACCTTGATGCCGAGTTGCTCGAACGCGCTCTTGATGATCTCCTGCGTCTTCTGACGCACCGGGTTGACCGTCGTCTGATAGACGATTTCCATCCGGACGCCGTCCTTCTGCCGCACGCCATCCGGCCCCTTGACCCAACCGGCTTCATCGAGGAGCCGTGCGGCTTCGTCGAGGTCGAATTTCCACGACGTGTTCTTCGAGACGAAGCGCTCCGGTGCCACGAGGATGTTCGCCGTCGCTTGACCCGCTCGACCGTACAAGGTGTTCGCGATCACGTCTCGCCGGCAGGCCAACGCATAGGCTTGCCGTACCTTGAGATCCGATTGCCACGGATGCGGCACTCCGAGCTTCGAGCGCTCGCCATCGACCTCCTTCCGCGGGTCGGTCATGTTGACGAGGATCCGCTCGACGTTGACACCTTGGATCACTTCGACGACACCGACCCCCGTCTTTTCCAACTGATCGAGCACCTGTGCTTCGACTTGCAGGTTCCAGGCATAGTCGACTTCGCCAGTCTGCAAGACTGCTCGGGCAGCCGTCGTCGCGTCACCGCCGCCCTTCATCTCGACCTGGGCGAAGTACGGCTTGTCCGGCTCCCGGTAGTTCTCGTTCATCTCGTAGACGACGACGTCACCCGGCCGGAATTCCTTCACCTTGTACGGGCCGGTGCCGATCGGGTTGAGGTTGAACGGCGCATTGCGCGCCTTCTCACCCATGTAGTCGCGCAACACATGCTCCGGCAGGATCATGCCGTACGGCCCGACGAACACGTTCATCCAGGCAGGGTTCGGATTCTTGAAGTGAATCACGACCGTGTAGTCGTCCGGGGTCTCGATCGACTCGATGACCTGATAATTCCCCATCGTCGTTGTGGCAGCCTTCTCGTCGATCACGAACTCGTAGGTGAACTTCACGTCCTTCGAGGTGAACGGCTGGCCATCCGACCATTTGACATCGCGCTTCAGTTTCCACGTGACGGTCTTGGCGTCCTTGCTCACACCACCGTTTTCGACCGAAGGGATCTCGGCAGCCAGGATCGGTACCAGCTCACCCTTGTCGTTCACGTCAGCGAGCGGCTCCAACACGATACGCGATGCGTCGAAGTCTTTGGTTCCCTGCGAGAAGTGCGGGTTCAAGATCGTCGGTGCCTGCCACCAGAGCAACTTGACCAGGCCGCCCTCGCCGCGGCGACCCGCTGGCGCTGCCGTGGGTGATGCTGCTGCAGCTGGGGTCGGGCTCGCGGCTGGTTGCGGTGTCGTCGCAGCGGGCGTCTGCGCCGCCGGCGCAGGGGTCGGAGTCGCTCCACCCCCGGCACATGCTGCCAAGAGCGACGCGATCGCTGGTGCACTCAGGCCGAGCACCGCCGCCCGTTTGAGCACCTCGCGCCGGCTCAGCTGCCCTGACCGAGCCGCTTCTTCCAACTGTCGCAGTTCATCCATGACCGTCCCCTCCTCACTCGTCGCACCGACTCCTGCGCTCTTCCGCAATTCCTCGCGCATCTGCCTCACCTCCTCGCTCGTTCGTCATCTCGAACAACGGCATGATCTGGCCGTTCGTACCCACCCGACATTCCGTGAACGGCACCATTGTACTGCGTCGTGCACCGCAGTCAATCACTCCTGTCCTTTCGGGAATCCGTCCCGTGAGTTTCACCGACGGACGAGGTTCCGTGCTCTCCGGCGTCGATACAGTTCCTTCCGATGCCACGCCGAGGCGAGCCTCGTCTCGTGCACGCTGTCCCGTCACTGCGTGAGGCACCGCCAGAGGACGTCTGCGACACGGAACGGATCGCTCGCGACGACACTGGCTGCATACAGTTCCATCGCGCCGAAGTCCGAGGTACGCGAGAGCGGATCGCCGCGGTCGACCACCCGCACGACCACCGGCATGTCGGACCAGTCTTCCGGAGTCGCCACCAGCGGCGGCAACCAGGCCACCAGGTTGAACGAAGTGACGTTCAATTCGTCCACCAGGCAGCGCACCACTTGGCCCATCACCCGAGCCAGATCCTCATCGAACGCAGGCGCTAGGAGCACCGTTTCCTTTTCCTTGAGCGGAGTGAGATGCGCATACACGCGCACACTATTGACCTGCCGCCCGAGGCCGAGCTGCTCGTGGACACGGAAGATATCGTCGAAATACCCCCTCCCGGTCTGTTGCCGGTACGCGAGCGCTGCTCGACGCTCGCGCTCGACTTTCCCGTAATGCATCCGCCGGGTCAGGCTGACCTGCGCGTGCCCGTGCGGGATCGATGCACCGCTCTTCCACAAACAGTTCCACATGAACAATGGATAGACCGCACTCCGGTCAACCGCGTGTGCGCGCGCGAACCACTCCTGCGCGACGGCCACCATTTCCTGCACGAGCTCGCCGTCGAATGCCAGCGGATCGTGTTCACGAAAGACAATGACACCGTGCAGCCCATCATACTTCGCGATATTGCTGGCCGTAATCACATGGCGACCACGGATCCGCCCGAACACGTCCTCCGGCGTGTTGTATTCTGGCTCGCAGAACGGATCGGGTGCCGTCCGGGCCAGCTCGTCCGCGAGTTCGGCAGGGATCCGTGCCTCCAACGGGCGCCTGGCACGCAGCTCGTTGAAGAGCGTGGCATCGAGCGTCCACCGGTTCGTGACTTTCACGATCCGCTGACGGACGACAGCCTCGGCCGAGCCGAAGTACCGCTCGACCCACGTCCTCATGTGCTCCGGCAGGACGAGTTCACCGACCGTGACATCAAGATCGTACAGATCGAAGAACGCACGCTGCGTATCCGGGTCCAGTGCACCGACAGCATCGGGGAGCCAAACGATCGAACGCTGCTCGACACTACTCGGTACACCATCATGGGAACACGGCATGTTGCTCTCCTCCTTACAGCTCCGCCATCGTCGTGACTCGCCGCTGGTCACTGCCCAGCTCAGCACGAACGTGCGATACCCGGCGAGTACCCGAGACGGTGCGTCGACGAGACGCTGACCTTCCCCACCGAAATGAGAAAAGAGACTGTTCTGCTCCTTCGAACGAGAGCGGCCGACCACCCATGCTCGTCACCATCAGACAGCTTCACACTGACTCGCCCACCGACACGCTCGCCCCGAACCCGTGGGGCATCCTGGTTTACAGCTCACGACCATACCACGGTCGCCAGCGGGTTGACGGTTTCTCCACTGGGAATGAAGCTCCCTGGGAAATCGCTCTCTTTGACGTCAGGACCGATCAGGACGTTTCTCCCAACGCGGACACCTGGAGGAACGACCGCGTTCCGACCCACGAGCGTGATGCCAGTGTTCAAGCGTGTCGGCTCCAACCAGTTCGGTGTATTGTCGTAACCCCAACCGAGGTACGCGTCCGCGCCGATCCGGACATGCTTGTCGATGATGCAGCGGTCCACGACCGCCCCCCGACCGATGACCGAGTCGGTCATGACGATCGAGTCGCGGACCACTGCACCGTCTTCGACGACCACTCCTGGCGAAAGGACGGAGCGGATCACCGTTGCCCGGTGGATGATGCAGCCGTGCGAGATCAAACTCCGGACGATTTGCGCACCCTCGAGGATTTTCGCGGGCGGTCGTTCCTCGCTGCGCGTGTGGATCCGCCAGTTCGGGTCGTAGAGGTTCAGCTTGGGTTCATCCTCGAGCAAGGCCATGTTGGCTTCCCAATATGATTGGATCGTGCCGACATCCTGCCAGTACCCCTCGAAGCGGTACGTCGCGACCTTATCCGTCCGGATCACATACGGAATGACGTCGCGTCCGAAATCGATGAACTCCGGTGCACCGGGATGCTCTCGCGTGAAGAGATCCAACAACACCTCGCGGCGAAAGAGATAGATGCCCATCGATGCGAGATTCGACCGCGGACGTTCGGGTTTTTCCTCAAAGTCGATGACCCACCCGTCTTCGTCCGTGACCAAGACTCCGAAGCGCGACGCCTCGTTCCACGGCACCGGCTGCACGGCGATCGTGACCGCTGCACCGCGCTCGCGGTGCCACGCGATCATCGGCCGATAGTCCATCGCGTACACGTGGTCACCGGCGAGGATCAGCACATCCCGGTACTGGCGGCGGGTGATATAAAAC
>BEID01000103.1 GCA_002898975.1 bacterium HR27
AACAGGATCGTTGCGATCTGCAGGTCGACACCGATGACCGGAGCGAGGAGGAGCAGGAGAAGTCCCTGCAGCATGGACGTCGAACTACCACCGAGCGCTTTGCCGACGACGATCGACCAGCGGGGGATCGGTGCAACGAGGAGTTCCTTGAGGAAACCGAACTCGCGATCCCACACGACCGACACGGCGCTGAAGATCGACGAGAAAAGAACCGACATACCGATGATGCCAGGGTAGATGAACTGAACATAATCGGGCCCCATGCTGGCGCCACCCAGTCGACCCATCCAAGGCGAGAGCCCTGCGCCGAAGATGGCTAAAAAGAGCAGGGGCTGGGCCAGTCCGCCAGCGATGCGCGTCCGGTCGCGCCAGAAACGCAGGAGATCTCGCTGCCAGAGCGTGAGGACGCCGACCAGTGCCCGCACGGCGGGTGAGGGCGGACGAACCCGATCGAGGAGTTCAGCGGTCGTCATCGCGTTTCCTTTCAGCGTCGTAGCCGCATGCGCTCGCGGAACAGGTCGAGTTCCGAGGCTTCCTCGTCGCGAATTTGTCGACCAGTCAGGGCGAGGAAGACGTCGTCCAGGCTCGGCCGGCGCAGACTGGCTGACTGGATCGGAACCGTCAGTTCACGGACGAGGCGGGGTATCAGCTCGTCGCCCCGCTCGGCCTCGATGCGCAACGTTCCGTCGACGAGCATCGGTTCGAGTCCGAAGCGTTGCCGCAGTTCATCGGCGGCGCGCTGGTTGTCGGCCGTGGTGAGGACGACGATGTCCTTGGCGACACGGGCCTTGAGCGCGGCCGGTGTGTCCAGGGCGATGATGCGGCCGTGATCGATGATGGCGACCCGATCGCACTGTTCTGCCTCCTCCAGGTAGTGCGTGGTGAGGAACAGCGTGACGCCCGTCTCACGGCGCAGGGTCAGCAGGTGCGACCAGATTTGGCGACGCGTTTGAGGATCCAGGCCGATTGTCGGTTCGTCCAGAACGAGGACTTCCGGGTTGTGGAGGAGGCCACGAACCAGTTCGAGCCGGCGCTTCATCCCTCCGGAAAAGGTGCGAACGAGGGAATGACGCCGTTCCCACAACTCGACCAGGCGGAGGAGCTCTTCGGCGCGCGGGCGCCAGACCGAACCCGGAACGCCGTAGACCCGAGCGTGGAGGGCCAAATTTTCCCACGCTGTGAGCTGTGTATCCAGACTCGGATCCTGGAAAATGATCCCGATCTTCTGGCGAACGCGGTGCGGTTCCCGCACGACATCGTGACCGGCGACACGAGCCGTTCCCTCAGTGGGTCGAGTCAACGTGCAGAGAATGCTGATGGTCGTGGTCTTGCCGGCACCGTTGGGACCGAGGAATCCAAAGAACTCCCCACGTTCGACCGTGAAGTCGACACCAGCGACGGCGAGAATCTCGCCGTAGCGCTTCACGAGCCCGCGAACCTCGATCGCAGCCGTCATTCCTCTTCCCCTCACGACGACGGCGTCGCACCGGCTAAGTGTACTCTGCCAAGACGGGACTCGACCGAATGCGAGACAGGTGTAGCTGTGGGCTTTTACGCAACTGTAATCCTTTCTGTCAACAAGCCGCCATCTCGCTGTCGAAACAGGGAATAAACTGGGAAAGTAGGAGGGATTCGATGCGGTGGTCGTTCCTCACGGCCTGGCTTCTGCTCCTCGCGTTGGGTGGAGCCAGTGCCATGTTGTTCTGGTCAAGTTTCAATCGCATTGTCGGTGGCTTCGGCACTGGGGGCGACTGGGCACGTGGCAGTCTCGGGATCATCGGGGTGCTGCTCGTGCTCGGTTTAGCGCGCTGGTTTCTCGCACGGACCGGGGTATTGGGGGAGGTGAGAGACGAGGCGGGACGCGATCGCGGAGTGGCAGGGGAAGGAACGGAGAGGAGCGGGGAGCATGTCGCAGGTGGAGCGGAACGGTGAGCGGAACGAACAGCATCCGGTCGGAACCTTGTTCCTCACGCTTTTAATTCTGATCGTCATCATCGGGATCTGGTTGACTGTCTATTTCGACATGCTGGGGCGGGGGTGAGGCATGCGGATCGAGACATACGAGCGGATGTTCATGATCCTCGCTGCTCTCATGCTCGCACTCGGCATCGTCGGCATCGCGATCGGTGCGCTGGTCGCTGGTGTGCATGTCCCCTCGCCAGCCGGGCGGGTCGATCCGCGCGCACTGTCGTCGACGCCTCCGTTCGATCAACCAGGGTTGCGTGACCTGGGCAACAGCAAGTACGAGGCGGTGATCGTCGCCCGCGCCTGGCAGTTCCAGCCGAATGAGATCGAAGTGCCAGTCGGCTCGACGGTGACGTTTACGTTGGCGAGTACCGATGTCATTCACGGCTTTGTCCTCGCTGGTACCAACGCGAACGTCATGGTCATCCCGGGACAGATCGCACAGGTGACGGCTCGTTTCGACCAGCCTGGTGAGTACGTGTGGGTGTGCCACGAATACTGTGGTTTCGGGCATCACCAGATGTACGGGAAGGTGGTGGTGCGATGAGTGCGACGGCGCGTGCACAGGCTGCTGCGGGTGGTGGAGCGGTCGCACGTGAGGGCTTCTTCCTCGCGGAACAGCTGTGGCCGATCAAGGGGCAGCTCGCTCTCGCACTCATCGGCCTGGCGCTCGGCGGGCTGATGGGACTGATGCAGGCTCTCGATCGCGTCGGCATCGTGATCTACAAATCGATGCTTCTCCAGAGCTATTACCAGGGTCTGACGATCCATGGAGTTCTCCTAGCCTTCCTGTTCACGTTCGGTTTCGGGAATGCGTTCGTCTCGCTGATGGCGATCCGTGGGTTCGAGCGTCCGCTCGCCAGCACCTTTCTCGTGCAGGGGGCGTTCTGGACGATGCTGGTCGGAACGGTGCTGGCGGCCTACGCCATCCTGCGGAATCAGGCGACTGTCCTCTTCACCTTCTACGCACCGATGCGCGCGAGCTCGCTCTTCTATCTCGGAGCCGCGTTGCTCGTCGTTTCCACGCTGCTGACCATGCTGAACCTGGTCCTGACACGGCGTGCCTGGCAACGAGAGCACCCGGGCGAGCGTACACCGCTGCTCGGTTTCGTGAGCGTGGTGACGTACGTGATGTGGGCACTCGCCTCGCTCGGGGTGGTGGTACTCGTGATCTTTTTGCTCTTGCCGTGGCAGCTGGGCTGGATCGACACGACGGACCCGCAGTTCAACCGGATCCTGTTCTGGTACACCGGTCACGCGATCGTCTATTTCTGGCTCATGCCTGCCTACATCTCCTGGTACTTGCTCGTGCCGCGGCAGGTCGGTGGTCGCGTTTTCAGTGACAGTTTGGTGCGTCTCGTTTTCATCTTGCTGCTGATCTTCTCGGTACCGACGGGGCTGCATCACCAGTATGTCGATCCAGGGATTCCGACGGTCATGAAGGTGGTGCATCTGTTCACGACCTTCTCGGTTGTCTATCCGAGTCTGTTCACGGCCTTCACGGTGATGGCGGCGCTGGAAGACGGCGGCCGTGCACGTGGTGGCCGTGGGCTCCTGGGCTGGATTTGGAAGCTCCCGTGGGGTGATCCGAGCGTCGCCGCGCAGTTGCTGGCGATGCTCGTGTTCATTCTCGGTGGCGCTACTGGCATCGTGAATGCGAGCTACAACCTGAACAACGTCGTGCACAACACGTCGTTCATCCCCGGGCACTTCCATATGACCGTCGGAACAGCAGTCGCGCTCTCCTTCATCGGCATCACCTACTGGCTCATTCCATACCTCAGCGGGCGCGAACTCATGGGCCGGCGTCTGGCACTCGCGCAGGCATGGTTGTGGTTCGTCGGTATCTTGCTCTTCGCTCGCGGGCAGATCGCTGCTGGCCTGCTCGGTGAACCTCGGCGCACATCGATCGGAGAAGCACCGTACCGCGATCTCATCAGCGCGGGGCTCGACAACTGGTTGACGGCGATCGGTGGCACGTTGATGGTGGTCAGCGGAGCCCTCTACTTCGTCGTGATCGTCTGGACGCTCTTGGCCGGTCGGCGTCTGTCCCAGCCGCTGGAGATCCCGCTTGCCGAGATGCGCTTCGGGGCACGGGAGACAGCGCCACTGTGGGATCGCCTCGGGTTTTGGTTCCTCATCGCCGTCATTCTGGTCGTGATCGCATACGTTCCGTTGTTCGTGCTCTACTTGCCGCTCAACAGCGTGTCACCGCCGATCAAGGTCTATTGAGTGCTCGATGGGTTGATGGCGGGGAGGCGAAGCCCCCCGCCATCTCGGTTGTCACGCAACGGTACCGGGTTCAGGAACGGCGACCGGCGTTCAGAATGCCCCAGATGCTCGGCATCTCTCCGACTGGCACTTCGATGAGGATCGGGCGTGGGTGGCGAACAGCATCGGTGACAACATCGCGCAGCCGCTCCGGTGTCTCGACGCGAACGCCCTCGATGCCGAAGCTCCGCGCGAGCAGGACGAAGTCGGGGTTGTACAGTTCGGAGGCGATGAACCGACCGCCAAATCGCTCCTTCTGGATACGGCGGACGTTTCCGTAGGCATTGTCGTTGAAGACCACAGTGATAACATCGAGGCGGTGCTGCACCATGGTCGCGAGTTCCGGGAGATTGTAGAAGAAACCGCCATCACCGTTGATCGAAAGAACGGCGCGGTCGGGATTCCCGGCCTTGGCCCCGAGCGCAGTCGCGAAACCGAATCCGAGCGTCCCCTGATACCCGGAAGTCAGGAATGTGCGGGGCTGGTAGACGGGAAATGCATTCCATGTCCAGTAACCGACCTGCGTACTCTCGCTGACGACGATACCGTCCTCCGGTAACGCTTCGCGGAGCGCCATCGCGAACGACGCCTGCGGCTGGACTTCCCAGAGGAGATCCGTGACGCGTTCCTTCAATGCGCGAAGTTCCGGACGACGCGACTCCCGCTTGCGGTTATAGAGAGGCAGCCGGTCGAGAAGCGCGGCGAGTGCGCGTTTGGCGTCCGCGACGATACCGAGCGTCGGTGGGATGTTGCGGCCGATTTCCTCCGGATCGATGTCGATCTGAATGATCGCCTGTTCACGCGGCCCCCAATCGGACGTCGCAGGCTGGAGAAAACGCGTACCCACGACCAAAATCACATCCGATCGGGGCGTCAGTTCGCGGGCGGCGATGATGTTCTGCGCCAAGTCATGCCGATCGTCGAGTGCACCCTTCCCGTCCATCGTCAGGACGACTGGTGCCTCGAGGAGTTCAGCGAGTTCACGCAGCTCGTTCCAGGCTTCGGCGATGAGGACGCCACCACCAGCGAAGATGAGTGGACGCTCGGCCCTCCCGAGGAGCTGCGCTGCCTGCTCGATGAGATCGGGATCGGGATCCGGCGGGCTCGGTCGCACCGGTGCGACGAGTTCGACGTCAGCGGCGTTCTGGAGGACGTCCGGAGGGATCTCGAGGGCGACCGGTCGCGGGCGACCGGTGAAGAGCTGAACGAATGCCTCGTGGACGAGTGATGGTATGTCTGCAGGGTCAGTGGCTCGTGCAGCCCACTTGGTCACCGAGCGGAGCGTCTCCAGCTGGTAGGGGATCTCGTGCAGGAAGCCGCGGCCTTTGCCGATCTGCTCGGATGGGATCTGTCCGGTCACGCACAGCACCCGCGAATTACAGGCGTATGCAGTGGCGAGGCCTGCCATAGCATTCAGGACCCCAGGTCCGGGGACAACCAGACACATCCCGACTTTGCCAGTGGTTCGAGCGTACCCGTCAGCCATGTAGCTCGTCGCCTGTTCGTGGCGGGTATGGATCACACGGATGTGATCGCGGGCCTCGTAGAGCGCGTCGAATGCCCAATCGAGTTGTACGCCGGGGAGACCGAAGACCATCTCGATCCCCTCGCGCAAGAGTTGCGCGACCAGTGCTTGGCCACCGGTGAGGATGGGCATG
>BEID01000104.1 GCA_002898975.1 bacterium HR27
CACCGAGCAAACATTTTTTGGCATGGCGGCTGGGGCGGCATCGGTCGGCATGCATCCGGTGGTGTCGCTCATGTTCGTCGACTTCCTCGGCGCTGGCTTCGACCAGATGTACAACCACATCGCGAAGAACCATTACATGTCCGGCGGACAGTTCGCGATGCCGGTCACTATCCTCACGGCGATCGGCGGTGGCTACGGTGACGCGGCCCAGCATTCGCAGGTCCTCTACGGTCTCTTCGCTCACGTTCCTGGCTTCAAGGTGGTGGTGCCAGCGACCGCCTACGATGCCAAGGGACTGACCATCAGTGCCTTGCGCGATCCGAACCCGGTCGTCATCTTCGGCCACAAGCTCTTGACCGGTCTGCCCTTCTTGCCGTTCGAGGGGCAGGAAGAGGACGTGCCGGAGGATCGCTACACGCTCGAGTTCGGCAAGGCGGCGATCCGTCGTGAGGGGAGCGACCTCACGATGATCGCGGCTGGTCTCATGGTGCACCGGTGCCTCCGGGCTGCCGAAGAACTGGCTCGGGACGGCGTGTCGGCCGAGGTTATCGACTTGCGGACGCTCGTCCCGCTCGATACCGAAACCCTCGTCGCCTCGGCACGCAAGACTGGTCGTGTCCTCATCGTGGATGAGGACTACCAGAGTTACGGGATGACCGGCGAGGTTGCCTTCCATGTTCAGGCTGGAGCGCTCGATGCGCTGAAGGCGCCCATTCGCCGGTTGGCCGTACCCGACGTGCCGATCCCGTTCTCCGAGCCGCTCGAGCGCGCGGTCATCCCGAGCGTCGAACGGATCGTCGCCGAAGCCAAGGCCTTGCTCGGTGCTGGCGCACGGGCGTAAGGCATTCCAGCGAACAGTACGGCACAGGGCGCCTCAGAAGGGGCGCCCTGTGCCACGTTGCTGTGCGTTCGCTTCGGCAAACCTCAGCTCTCCTGCGCTGCTTCCGGTGGGCGGATGAGGAGCAAGGGCACTGTCCCTTCGCGCAGGAGCCGCTCAGCGACACTACCGAAGACGACGCGACTCAGCCCGCTCCGTCCATGGGTCGCCATTACCACCAGACTCGGCTGCCGTTCGCGCTCGTACGCCAAAAGCTGCTCGGGCGCGAGTCCTTCGAGAACGTGCGGCTCGACCCGGAGTCCCTCGCTGCGCAAGCGCTCGGCCAGCTCGTTGACGTATGCCGTCGCCGTCTCGACGAGCTGCTGCGCCAGCTGGTTCAGCACGTCAGCTGAAGCAGGGGCCCCGGCTGGCACACTGAGCAGGCTATAGATCTCCGGTGTCTCGGCCACGCGCACCAGGTGGATCGTCGCATCGAAGCGGCGAGCCAGCTCCTTGGCGTAAGGAATCGCTGCTTCAGCCAGCGCCGAGCCGTCGACCGGCAGCAGGATCGAGTGCACCGCTCCCGGCTCGCGCTGCGGCATGGAAGAGCGGATCAGTAACACCGGTACGCCCGCTCCCCGCACCACCCGATCAGCGACGCTCCCGTAGAGCCAGCGACCGAGACCGCTCCGCCCGTGCGTCGTCATCGCGATCGCCGGATCCGGAAGCTCCAGCACGAGGTCGATGATTTCCGCGGCAGGATCTCCGTAGCGTACCGCGATCTCCGCTGCGAGACCGAGTCGCTGCGCTGTCTGGGCAAGATAGTCACGTGCAGCGGCAGCGACGTCCGCTGGCGCGTCGATGTCGACCACACGCACCAGATGGAGCGTGGCACCGAACCGCTCAGCCAACGCCTTGCCGTACGGCAGAGCTGCTTCGGCGAGCTCGGAACCATCGAGTGGAACGACAACCGATGCGATCATCTCTTCCCGTCCTTTCCCTCCGCGCTCACTGGCGCACAGTCAACAGCCCATCCCCGCGGACAAACAGAAAGAGAAGCGGAGCATCTCCAGCATAACATCAAGTCATTGCCTTGTCAGGAGGGAGCATGGCTATGTCGGTGTTCGAGTCCACCGCACCGAAGCGTACGCTATCATCCGGTCGTGAGCGGTGTTCGAGCAGAGCGAGGAGGGAACAGTGACGGTGCGTATTCCGGTCGAGGAGCTGCAGCGATTCGTGACCACGGTCTTCACCCGGGCAGGTCTACCGGAAGAGGACGCAGCGATCAGCGCCGAAATCCTCGTCGCGGCCGATGTGCGCGGATTCGATTCCCACGGCGTTGCCCGTCTCGACTACTACGTGGGGCGGCTCGAGGCGGGCGCGATCAACGTGCGTCCCACCATCCGCGCGGTCGCCGAGACGGCAGCGACCGTCGTCTTCAATGCCGACAATGCGATCCGCTTCGTCAGCGGCTACCGGGCGATGCGTCGCTGCATCGAAAAGACCAAGGAAAGCGGCATCTGCCTCGCCACCGTGCGGCGGAGCAATCATTACGGGATCGCTGGCTACTATGCGACGATGGCGCTGGAAGAGCCAGGCATGATCGGCGTCTCGATGACCAACGCCACGCCGCTCGTCGTCCCGCCCTTCGCCCGCGATGCCTTCCTGAGCACTGCCCCCATCGCCTTCGCGATACCGGCCGGCAAGGAGCGGCCGCTCGTCTTCGATGGAGCGACGAGTACGGTCGCCTGGGGCAAGATCGAGATCGCCCGCCGAACCCGCCAGCCGATCCCGCTCGGCTGGGCGCTCGATGCCGAGGGGAAGCCGACGACCGATCCGTTCGCCGCCCGCTATCTCACCCCACTCGGTGCCTTCCCCGAACTCCGAAGCCACAAGGGGTACGCGCTGGCACTCCTCGTCGAAGTCCTCTGCGGACAGCTGGCCGGAGGTGTCTGGGCCAAGTACGTCGGTGGCTCGCGGTCGCAGACGATCGGGCCGTCCGGGACGGGCCATGCGTTCATGGCGATCCGTATCGATGTCTTCCGACCGCTCGAGGAGTTCCTGGCCGATATGGACGATATGCTCGGGGAACTGCGGCGTGCTCGCCCGGCCGAGGGGGCCGAGCGCGTGCTCGTGCCGGGTGACCTCGAGTACGAGACCGAGCAAGAACGGCGCGCGAACGGTATTCCGGTGCATCCCGAGGTGCTCGAGAAGCTGCGCGACATCGCTGAGCGATACGCGGTGCCGTTTCCTGCCTGAACGCTGGCCACGGGAAGCCTGCGCTCGACAGCGGGTTACGAGTGGCGCGAGACGTTGCTCTTGCCGCCGAGTGCCAGATATCGCCCGATCGCGGATGCGGGCAGGAACGTGAAGACGGCAGCGCCGAACACGGTGAACCCGAGTAGCACGAGCAAGAGGCCGTAGTCGATAACCCGCCAGCCGAGGTATGGCTCGCCAGCTAAGTAGGTTGTCCACTCAGCGGAGAGCCACGGCAGGAGGCGAATGGTTAGCCAGGCGGTCACGATCGCGAGAAGCCACGCAGTCATGGCCTCCGCTCGCAGTGCGCGTTGGGTCGCCTGCTCACCGGCAGTGCTGGCGACTTCAGCGACGAGCGTAGCCTGGTCGGTCAGGAGACCGATGACGTAGAGTTCGCTGCCGAGTGGGAGCACCTCCTCGGAGACGGAAATCCGCACCGGCTTGTACCCGTCTGCTTTCAGCTCTTCGATCCGCTCGGCTTGCCGTACTTCCGCTCGACGGTAACGCGCGAGTACCCATTCCGGTGCTTCGTGGAACGCCCAATCGGCCTGACGCTCTGGCCAGTAGCGCTGGGCACCGGTGACATCGATCCTGATGCGTCCTGTCCCGTCGTCGAGGAGGATGCTGCTCAGGGATGCTTCCTCGTGCTCGACGTGCTCGTACTTGTACAGTCGCTTCGACAGCAGATCGCGTCGCTGCCACAACGCGTTCACCTGCAGCCGGTATCCGGCAGCCTCGCAGCCGCTCAGCGGCGCCCGCTGCGGTACGTCGCTGAGCGCCCGTCCAGTGAGTTCGACGAGCTGGTTCGGTCTCCCGGCTCGAGCACTCGCGACTGTCTCCGTGCGGGATCGGCTCATCTTGATCGATCGGAACCATTGTCGGAGACCGAATACGAGCCCGACGATCGTGACCGTGATCAGTGCCACCTCGACTCCTGCACTGAGGGCCGCATCGAAGAACCGCTCGCATGCTCCCGTGCACCGGCTGGCAAGGGGGATGAAAAACCAGTCACCCGCCATTGCGCTCTCCCATTCCGCTCGCCCACTTCCGACCAGCCAGGCACTTCCGGATCCGGTATCCCTAGCTGGTCACTCACTCGATCACCTGCTCACCATCGGTCAGTTTCCCAACATTCCGGACACTGGTAGGAAACATACTGCGCCCAGGCGAGAACCTCCTGGACGGGAGGAAATCTGTCCTCGAGGCCAGCTGACCATACCTGCCAAGCTGTTCCAGTGTCGTCAGCGACCACCAGTGCTGCTTCGGGCGACCCATCAGGCCGGGAGAAGCCGCACCGGCGATGCAGGGCATCTCCCTCGGCTAGCACGACGGGAAAGCGCGGTACGGTGCCTCGCCAGTCTAGGACGAGGGTATGCACGAGTGGGACGACCGCGAGCACCTCCATCCGTTCCGTCCGGAACGCCGCGAGGTGTCGGTCGAGTTCCAGGAGATACTCTCCGCAGTCCGCACACGGCCAGACATGCGTGAAGACGAGGACCAGACCGGACCGGAGGTAATACTGGCGTGTCGCTACCAGCTGCCCCTCGATCGTCTCACCCACGAACGCGGGTAGCCGCTGACCAGGGCCGATCGGCATCCGTTCGCTCCCGACCTGTCCGCATTTCCGAGGTTGTCAGCTCGGACTGATGATACACCAGACGTCAGCATTGCCCTTCTTGACCAGAAGCAGCAGGCTGCACCATCGTCAACTCTGCCTCCGCCAACGCGGCGACCAGCTGACGCCAGTGGCTCACCTGTGGCGCGATGGCGGCTGCTCGCTGTCGGTCGAGTTCGCCTCCGAAGAGCGGTCCTCGACCTAACGTGCAACCGCTCCGTGCCAGCGCCACGTACACGGCGAACTCCTCGATCGAATCGGCGAGAGTGATCGCGGCCAAATCGCGAGCGACTTGAACGAGCGCGCGAGCGAGCGTAGCGGCACGCGGGTCAACGAGAAAAGACCGTACGAATCCGTCTGGAATCCGGATCCCGGTACGGGGGAGATCGACGAGTGGATCCATGCCTTCCGGTGTGAGGATCGGATCACGGATGAGCACGCCGATCTGGTACCGTCCCAGTGAAGCCAGTCTGTCGCGCGTCCCACGAGTTGCCACGACACTCGCTGGAAGGTCCAGCCAGAGTCTTCCACCATGTGTCGGTCGGGAGGCCAGCTGTTCCGCGAGGAAGTCGGTGACAGCTTGATCGAGCAGTGCTGGACTGGGAAAACCGAGAACGACGGCCCAGCTTTCCGGAAGCTCGCTGAGCCAGTCGATCGCTTCGGTTACCACTCGTTGGGCGAGTGCCACATCGATCCCCGCACGCTCGGCCGTGCGAGCGAGTTTTTCGGCGCGATGTTCCGTTCCGTGCGGATCGATCCACCAGGGGACCAGTTCGATGCCGAAGAGCTGACCGTTCCGGAGCTGTACGATCGGGAAGCCACGGAAGCCGATCGCCTGGTGCTCGATCGCCTCGCGCAGCGCTTGTCCGAGTGTGAGTTCGCGCGCAGCCTCTTCGGCGAGTACTGGCTCGAAGAACGCGATCCGTCCTTTCCCACGGCGCTTCGCCTCATAGAGTGCGAGGTCGGCATCGCGGAGGACGTCGCGTGCCGGGCACGCACCCTCTGCGCAGAACAACACGCCGATACTCCCACCGAGCGAGACAGTTCGCTCCTCGATGCGAAGCGGTTGCGAGAGCGCCACGAGCAGGCGCCTGGCCAGTTCTCGAGCCGCCTCCTGGTTCTGCACCGGAGCCATGACGAGAAACTCGTCACCGCCGAGTCGTCCGACCATGTCACCGCTGCGGACGGTGTGGC
>BEID01000105.1 GCA_002898975.1 bacterium HR27
TATCCTCCAGTACCTCGCGAAATACACTATCAACCCTGCCATCGCGCATGGTCTCGACCACGAAGTGGGCAGCCTCGAGCCAGGCAAATTGGCCGACATCGTGCTCTGGCATCCCGCCTTCTTCGGTGCCAAACCCGTGGCGGTGATCAAAGGCGGTTTCGTCGCCTGGGCACCGGTCGGCGACGGCATGGGCTCGACCCGCTGGAGCCAACCGCTGATCTATCGGCCCATGTTCGGCGGGCTGGGACGCGCGCCAGCAGCTCTATCGCTCGCGTTCGTGGCACCGGTCACTGCCGAGGCGCGTCTCTTCGAACGCTTCGGACTCCAGCGCCGCGCGGTCCCCGTGCGCAACACGCGCCGCACGTTCAAAGACGCCATGCGGCATAACACAGCCTCACCGCGCGTCACCGTCGACCCGCGGACGCTCGAGGTCACCATCGAGGGTTCGGTCGTCGACATTCCGCCGGCCGAGGAGTTGCCGCTCACCTTTCGGTACTTCATCGCCTGAGCAGTGCACGGCACCCAGCTTCAGTCGTAGACCCGAACCAGGATATCGGTCGGGTTGAAGGCATTGCAGGCGTTCTGGTCCTGCGGACAGGCCGAGACTGCCACTACGAGGTCCATCAGGGCACGTAACAGGACATAGTCGTTCCGCTCGGAGAGCGGCTCGCGGATCTCGAAACGACCCTTTGCCACAATGCCGACGTGCATGAACCAGTGGACGGGATCAGGTAGATCGTCCTCACTGATTCCGTACTCGGCCAGGACGCGAACGAAGTTCTCCCGGCAGTTGGGATGATCAGGCAGACCGTAGTCGTCGAGATAGCCTCGCCGGTCGCACGCGGGAAAGAGCAGATCGTGCCGCCCCACCGTATCCTCGACCAGAACCAGCATCGGATTGCGTCGATTGCTATAGAGCGTCATCCCTTGCACGAGCACCAGCGAATTGTTGATCGCTCGCGTATGCGAAGGGGAGAGGTATTCCCGGACATCGTACAGGTTGAAGGCGACCATATCGGCCACCTGCTTGCCCTGCACGTCAGTGATTTGGAGGAGTTGTCCCTCTTTGACGGGTAACGCGATCGGCACGGTCGGACGAACCTGCGCGGCACGTCGCGGAACGCGGCCGAACAGGATGTGCTCACTCGGCGCGGTCGGTTGCGCCATGACCCTGCTCCCTCCTGCTTGCAGCGATGACCGCGATGATATCGAAGACGAGATTGGCGGCGATCAGTGCGGTCACCCCCGACGGATCGCGATCCGGCAGCACCTCGACCAGGTCAGCACCGACGATCCGAAGCCCGACGAGTCCCCAGAGAAACTCCTGGGCCTCCCAGGTGGTGAATCCACCGATCTCCGGCGTCCCCGTACCTGGCGCGAAGACCGGATCGAGGAAATCGATATCGAAGCTCAGAAAGACCGGATGGGTGCCGACTCGGCGCCAGATCGCCCCGAGAACCTGGCTCACACTCGCCTGACGGACCTGGCGTGCCGTCCAAACCTCGAACCCCAGCTCGCGCGACTGCTCGAGCTCGGCACGCTCGCCGAGCGGCCCACGGATACCGATCTGGATCGACCGCTCCGGATCGATCAGCCCCTCCTCGACCGCTCGCCGGAACGGTGTACCATGGTTGTACCGGTTTCCCCAGATCGTATCCCAGGTATCGACATGGGCATCGAAATGCACGAGGGCCACCGGTCCGTAGCGAGTAGCGACCGCCCGGAGTTCCGGTAACGACACAGAATGGTCGCCACCCAGGCCGATCGGCACGATACCGCGTGCTGCCAGCGGTTGGAGCGTCGCAGTAATGGATGCGTAGCTCGTCTCCGTCTCCATCGGGACGACCGGTGCATCACCAAAGTCGATGACCGATACGACATCCGTGACGTCGATGTCGAGCACCGGGTGGTAGCACTCGATCCGCGACGACTGCTCGCGGATCGCCGCCGGACCGAACCGTGCGCCCGGGCGGTAGGTCACCCCCGTATCGAAGGGAAGACCGACGACCGCAATGTCGACTCCCTCCAGCTCGGTGGTGTGCGGGAAGCGAGCGAACGTCCGCAGCCCACTGAACCGCGGTCGCCAAGCGATCTCCGGTGCTTCGTTTTCTGCAGCCACATGCTCCACCCTTCACCCCGGGCAACGAGCCGGGACGCTCTGTCGGCTGTTTGCGTTATCCTGCGCGTGCCTCGACACTTCGCCGATTGAAGGCGAGCACAGCCAGCAATTCGAACAGCAGATTCGCGGCAGCCAGGGCGGTGACCCCGCTGACGTCATGTGCTGGCAAGACTTCGACGACGTCAGCAGCCACGATATCGACCCCGACCAACCCGCGTAGCAACTCTTGCGCCTCCCGTGTCGTGAAACCACCGACTTCGGGTGTCCCGGTACCTGGTGCATACACTGGGTCGAGAAAGTCGATATCGAAACTCACGAACACTGGGCCGCTTCCGACGCGACGACGAATCGCCTCGATCACCGCGCCGAGGCCGGTACGTCGCATATCGTCCGTGGTCCAAACCTCGAACCCCAGGGCACGAGACTGATCGAGATCCTCCGGTCCGTAGAGCGAGCCGCGCATGCCCACCTGGATCGCACGGCGCGTATCGATCAGCCCTTCCTCCACTGCACGGCGGAACGGCGTTCCGTGGGTGTATGTCTTCCCCCAGTACTCGTCCCAGGTATCGGTATGCGAGTCGAACTGGACAAAACCGACCGGCCCGTAGCGCGCGGCAACCGCCCGGAGTTCCGCCAGCGTGATGGAATGATCGCCCCCGATGACCAACGGCACGACACCCCGCTCCAGGATCGGCTGCAAACCGCGTTCGATGGCCGCATAACTGTCCTCGATGTAGCCCGGTACGATTGGCAGGTCGCCGTAATCGACGACCGAAAGGACTTCGTACACGTCGACGTCGAGCGTCGGATGGTACGCTCGGAGCATGACCGACATATCGCGGACCGCCGCCGGGCCGAACCGTGCGCCGATCCGGAACGTTACCCCTGTGTCGAACGGCACACCGACGACTGCCACATCGACTCCCTCGAGATCACGAACGTACGGCAGGCGGGCGAAGGTGCGGATGCCAGCGAAACGTGGCAGCTCCAGCCCGCTCACCGGGGCGTAGCGCTTCGGCATCGTGTCCCCCTGTCGTACAAACCGGTCAACGATCCTCCCATGCCGCGAAGACCAGGCAGCAGTTCTGCCCACCGAGGCCGAAGGAATTCTTCAACGCTACCCGAACGCGATGCGGTCGCGCACCTTCAGGAACGTAGTCCAAATCGCATTCCGGATCCCGAAAGGTGTAGTTGCGGGTCGGATGCACCACGCTGTCCCGGATGCTCAGGACCGTGACGATCGACTCGACGGCACCGGCCGCTCCCATGAGATGACCGATCATCGACTTCGTCGAACTGATCGGAATCCGGTACGCATGCTCGCCGAACACCGCTTTGATCGCGACCGTCTCTGCCCGGTCACCCAGTGGGGTCGACGCAGCATGCGCATTGATATAGTCGACGTTCTCTGGGCGTACCCCGGCGTCGGCGAGTGCTGCCCGGATGGCTCGGGCCGCGCCGCTCCCTTCCGGATCCGGTGCGATCGGATGATACCCATCGTTGCTCGAGGCATAGCCGAGCAACTCCGCGTAAATCCGTGCACCGCGCGCCCGGGCATGCTCGAGGCTCTCGAGTACGACGACGCCAGTCCCTTCTCCAACCACGAAACCGTGTCGTTCTGCATCGAAAGGCCGGCTCGCCTCTTCCGGACGGTCGTTCCAGGTCGAGGCAGCCCGCTGCACCGCGAAGCTGGCAATGAACAATGGGAAGACGCAGTATTCCGTTCCGCCAGCCAGCGCGAGATCTGCCGCTCCCGAGCGGATCATCTCCGCCGCCTCGCCGATTGCCTGCGCGCCGGTCGCACAGGCTGTGGACACAGTGAGACTCGGCCCGAGGCACCGAAACGCTTGGGCGAGATGGTAGGCGGGTATGTTGTGCGGGAAAGTCGTCATGAAGTGCGGGGAAATCCGCATCAGACCCCGTCGCTGGGCGATCTCCTGGGTCTCCAGGATCGTCGCCATACCACCCGCACCCGTGCCGATCACGACGGCCGCCCGTGCCGGATCGAAGCTGCCAGGAGCGAGTCCCGCATCGCGCAGTGCCTGCCCGCCGGCCTCCAGTGCGTACTGGCTGAACATCGCCATCTGGCGTGCCGTCTTCGGGTCGACCCAATCACCGAGCCGGAAATCCCGCACTTCGGCCGCGATCTGCACCGGAAGGTCACTCGGATCGAACCGTTCGATCCGCCTCACACCCGACTCACCGCGGAGGAGGCGCTGCCAGGTTTCCTCTGCCGTGAGACCGAGCGGCGTCACCGCGCCGACACCCGTGATCACTACCCGGCGTCGCGGTGGCCGCTCCTCCCGATGTACTGGCGTCCCACACCACGGGCAAAAGCGTGCACGCTCCGGCAACTGACCGCCGCAGTGGTGGCACCGCTCCATACCCGCCCCTTCCTCACCGCATGGTAGCAGACCAGTTGGCGCTCGTCCCGTGTCTCGAGATTCAGCGATTCGGCCGGAGGAGCAGCGTCGGTTTCCGTGGCTTCTTGGCTGCCTCGACCGACAGCCGAGCAGCCGCTTGTCGAGCAGCCTCGCGGAAGGCGACCGCCGTCGGCGAATCCGGGTGACTCACCACGATCGGGCGACCGGTGTCGCCACCCTCGCGGACAGCCGGATCGATGGGAATCTGGCCCAGCAGCTCTACTCCATAGGCGTTGGCCACCCGCTCGCCACCCCCCGATCCGAAAATATCGACCCGGTGCCCGCAGTGCGGACAGATGAAGTAACTCATGTTCTCGATGATCCCGAGCACCGGCGTCTTCACCTCGCGGAACATCTGCAGTCCCTTGATCGCGTCCGCCAGTGCGACGTCCTGCGGCGTCGTCACGATGATGGCACCCGAAAGCGGAATCGTCTGCACGAGCGTGAGCTGGACGTCCCCCGTTCCGGGTGGCAGGTCGATCACCAGATAGTCAAGCTCGCCCCACTGTACGTCGCTCAGGAACTGGCGAATGAGCTGCGAGACCAGCGGCCCGCGCCAGATGAGCGCCTTCTCTGGGTCGAGAATGTACCCCACCGACATCACCGCGAGACCATAGGCTCGCCCAGGAATGATCTTGTTATCGGCCAACCCCGGCTGCTCCTCGGCACCCACCATCAGCGGGATGCTCGGCCCGTAGACGTCAGCGTCGAGGAGCCCGACCGCTGCCCCTTCCTGCGCCAGAGCTACTGCCAGATTGACTGCAACCGTGGACTTGCCGACCCCGCCCTTACCGCTGGCCACGGCGATCGTGTTCTTCACGCCAGGGATCGGTTGGCGATCGGGAAGGCCAGTTCCGGCAGCGCGGACCCGTGCGGAGAACGCGACTTCGACCTGCTCGACCCCAGGCAATGCCCGTAACGCCTGCTCCACGTCACCCCGGATGCGCTCGCGGAGCGGACAAGCCGGAGTCGTGAGCTCGACTTGCACGCGCACCGTCGAGCCATCGATTGCAACGTCCTTGATCATGCCGAGCTCGACGAGACTACGACGGAGCTCGGGATCCTGTACTGGGCGAAGCGCTTCGATGATCTGCTCGCGCGTTAGCTGGCTCATCGTTTTCGGTCCCTCTACTCGCGGTGAACCCGCCGGCATTTCGCAACGCATTTGTATCGTAACACGTCGGCCCCCTACTTTGTTAGCTGACGCGAACTCCTCAAGCCCACATTCCAGGCGAAAACGATCATCGCTGCCAGACCGAGTATCCCGGCTACTGCACCGCCCACCACAACACTGCTGCCACTGGCCAAAACTGCCCAAAGGCGGAGGACGA
>BEID01000106.1 GCA_002898975.1 bacterium HR27
TGGCTGGCCGATCCTGGCGATCGGACTGGCTTCGATCGCAGCGGGCATCCTCTACACGGCTGGGCCCTGGCCGCTCGGCTACATTGGGCTGGGTGACCTGTTCGTCTTCGTGTTCTTCGGTCTCGTCGCCGTCGGTGGGAGCGCGTACCTGCAGACGGGGACGTTGTCACCACTCGCGCTCGCCGCCGCGGTCCCGGTCGGCGCACTCATCACGGCCATTCTGGTTGTGAACAATCTGCGAGACATTCCGACCGACCGGGCGGCGGGGAAACGGACGCTGGCCGTGCGGATCGGCGAGCGAGCGACGCGCTGGCAGTACGCGGTGCTGGTGCTGGGTGCCTACGTGGTCCCGCTCGTGATCGTGTTGGCGGGCTGGACTGGTCCGGCGACGTTGCTCGCCTGGCTGTCGTTGCCGCTCGCGGTGGGCCTGGTGCGTCTCGTGCTCGCTGGGGCGAGAGGGCCGGCACTCAATCCGGTGCTCAAGCGGACTGGCCAGCTGCAGCTCGTCTTTGCGGTGCTGTTCGCAGTGGGGCTGCTCTGGTGAGCGCGTGGCGGTTGCAGTGGAGGCCGTACGAGCTCCGGCTGCGCGAGCCGCTCGAGACTGCGCTGGGAACAGTTCGCGTGCGCCGCGGACTGCTCGTGGCGCTGGAGAGTGCGGATGGCTGCACCGGCTACGGCGATGTCTCGTGCTGGCCAGGTACGGAGGAGACTGGACTGCCGGAGGCGGTCGTCTGGCTGGAGCAGGCCGCGACGGCGCTGCATGCTGCTGACCCGGCGAGCGTACTCGCGGACTTTCCCGCACGCACCCCAGCTGCGCTGGCTGCGCGGGCCGGCCTGGAGACAGCCCTTCTCGACTGGCAGGCGCGGCAGGCTGGTGTACCGCTCGCCCGCTGGTTACGGTCCGATGCGGCCGATCGCGTTCGGGTCAATGCGTTGCTCGGCCGCGCCGGGTGGGAGGCGATCGTCGCACAGGCACGGGCCGCGGTGGCGGCGGGCTTTCGTACCCTCAAGCTCAAGGTAACGCTGTCGCTCGCCGATGCGGAACTCGTCGCCGCGGTGCGGGCAACGGTCGGTGACGAGATCAGGATCCGTCTGGATGCGAACGGGACGGGTGATCTCGAAACCGCGCTCGCTTTCGCGCGTGCGGTCGCGCGGTTCGACATCGAGTATCTGGAGCAGCCGGTCGCGGGGCTGGAAGAACTAGCTGCACTGCGGCGGCGCTCACCGGTTCCGGTCGCGGCGGACGAAGTGCTCACCGGGCCAGATGCGGTCGAGCGGGCGCTAGCGATCGCAGCGGCCGATGTCCTCGTCCTGAAGCTGCCGCTGCTCGGTGGCCCCTGCGCGGTCCTCGCGGCGGCGGAACGGGCCAGTGGACGGGGCGTGGACGTCGTCGTGACCGGTATGCTCGAATCGGGTGTCGGACTCGCTGCGGCCGTGCATACTGCGGCAGCGCTCGGTACGACGCGGGCGCACGGTCTGGCGACGGCGCACTTGGTTGCGCCTCTCGGGATCGCCGAACCGCTCGAGCCGATCGGTGGCGTGCTGGCCGTCCCGACGAGTGGTGGACTCGGTGTGACGGTCCAGTTCACGCAGAACGAGGGGGTGGAGTGAGCGGCGGGCGCAGCGACCCCCGGTTGCTGGCCGGAGGGATCGCGGTGGCTTTTGCAGGTTTCCTGCTCGGCACGGTCACGGTGCCGTGGCTGGTGCCGTTGTCGCGTCTCGCTGGCAATCTCGCCGTGGTCGTGGGCATGGCGGCGGTCGTCGGCGGCTGGGGCCTCGCTGGTGCAGGACTGGCCGGAGCGGGCCGGCGCTGGCGAGGCGCGCTCGCCGGCTGCCTCGCCTATTGCGTCGCCGGTGCGGTCTGGACAGCTGTCTTCGTCTTGCTCGATCCCTGGGCCGTCGACTACGGGAGCGTCGATCTCCTGCGCTTCGTCGTCTACTCGGTGCTCCTGTGGCCGTACGCGGTCGCCTATACGGCGGGATGGTTCGGTCTCGGCGGACTGTGAGGAGAGCAGTGCGCGTACCCGAATGGCTCGCCTGGCGAGCAGCGGTGACCCCGGATCGCGTGGCGCTCGTGTGGCGCGAGCAGCAGTGGACGTTCGCGCGCCTCGCTGCTGAGGCCGATGTGCTGGCACGGCGGCTCGCCGAGCTCGGTGTCGGCCGGGGCGATCGGGTGGCGGTGTGTCTGCCCAACCGGCCAGAGGTGGTGTTTCTCGTCCATGCCGTGAGCCGGCTCGGAGCGATCGTCGTGCCGCTGAACGTACGTCTGACCGCTCGGGAACTGGCTGCCCAGCTCGACGACGCCGAGCCGCGCGTCGTCGTCGCCGACGCGACGACGGGCGACCGGGTCGCCTCGTGGCCGGGCCTCGTCGTCGATGTCGACCGCGACCTGGTGGCGGTACCGGAACGATCCGCCGACCTCCAGCGTGAGGTCGCGCTGGACGAGGTCCATACGCTCGTCTACACGTCGGGTACGACCGATCGACCGAAGGGCGTGCTCCTCACCTATGGGAACCACTGGTGGAGCGCGCTCGGCTCGCAGCTGAACATCGGGGTGCGGCCGGACGACCGCTGGCTCCTCTGTTTGCCGCTGTTCCACGTCGGTGGCCTCTCGATCCTGTTCCGCAGCGTGATCGGCGGGTTCGCGGTCGAGTTGCACGAGCGGTTCGAGCCAGCGGCGGCCAACCGGGCGATCGAGGAGGGCGTCACTCTCGTCTCGGTCGTCGGAACGATGCTCTGGCGGATGCTCGACGAGCGGGGGGACCGACGCTACCCACCGCGACTCCGTGCCGTGCTGCTCGGTGGCGGACCGGCCCCGCGCCCGTTGCTCGAGCGTGCGATCGGGCTCGGTGTTCCCGTGCTCCAGACCTATGGGCTGACCGAAACCGCCTCACAGTTGGCCACACTGGCGCCCGAGGATGCGCTGCGCAAGCTCGGCTCGGCGGGCAAACCGCTCTATCCCAACCGGTTGCGCATCGTGCGGTCGGACGGTGCGCTGGCTGCTCCCGGTGAGCCCGGTGAGATCGAGGTGCAGGGGCCGGTCGTGACACCAGGCTACTGGCGTGAGCCGGAACGGACGGCTCAGGCGTTCCGGGACGGGTGGTTCCGCACCGGTGATCTCGGGTACCTGGACGAGGAAGGGTACCTGTACGTCCTCGATCGGCGTGATGACCTCATCGTCACGGGCGGCGAAAATGTCTACCCGGCGGAAGTGGAGGCTGTGCTCCTGGCTCACCCGGCGGTCGCTGAGGCGGCGGTGATCGGCGTTCCGGATATCGAGTGGGGCCAGCGGGTGGTGGCTGCGGTCGTCCTCCGGCCGGAGCGGTCGGTGACCGAGCAGGAACTTGTCGCGTGGTGCCGGCAGCGGCTGGCTGGCTACAAGGTGCCGCGCGCCGTCCGGTTCGTCACTGCGCTGCCGCGAACGGCGAGCGGCAAGCTGCAGCGCTGGCGCGTGCGACGCGATTGGGACGGTCCGGTGGGCGAAGCATCGTGACCGCCGGTGCACACGCGGACCGCTCGCTGCCCGAGCGCGGTCTCGGGCACGCCTGGGGCGCGTGCACGTCCGGGTTGTTGTCGCTGGTCGATCGCGAGGGGGCAGGCGATGCCGGAGTCGCCCGGGTGGGGCGGTCGACCCTCGCCGCTGCATGCTGGTCGGGCGGTGCCTGCATCGCCCTGATGCAGGAGAACGGGTTGCCAGCGGCTGGTCGCGTGCAGGTCGAGCTCGCCCGTAGGCCTCTTCGGGGTGAAGAGGGGTATGGACGTGGTCGGTGAGGGACGAGCGCGCGATGCGAGGCAGCTGCATGCCCCAGGGGCGGTGCGCTCCATGTACAATGCGCGAAGACGGCGTAGCGTCCGTGCATGCTGAACGGGGTGGGGCATGTATCTGCTCGATCAGCCAGATGCGGCGTTAGCGTACCGGCGGCAGTATCGCGGGCTGATCGGCATCGCGAGCAAGGTGCCGTTGCGCGACCGTGCGATGCTCAGCCTGGTCTACACGCCGGGTGTCGCCGAAGCCTGCCGGGTGATCAGCCAGGACGAGGTGGCATCGTTCGATCTCACTGGTCGCGGCAATACGGTCGCCATCCTGACGGATGCTTCCGACCTCTTCGGCCCGACGCGGGCACCGGTCGAGGCGGCGTTACCGCTGCTCGAAGCGAAGGCAGTGCTCTTCAAGACGTTCGCCGGGGTCGATGCCGTGCCGATCGGTGTCGATCTGAGCGATCCGCTCGCGATCGTCGAGGTCGCGCGCTCGCTGATCCCGACCTTCGGTGCCATCTGCCTCGACCATATCCGCGCACCGCATAGCTTCACGATCCAGGATCACCTGGAGAAGGCAGCACCGGTTCCCGTCTTCTCCAACCAGCACCACGGTACGGCCATTCTCGTGCTCGGTGCGCTGAAGAACGCGCTCGAGGTGGTCGGGAAGCGGCTGGATCAGGTGCGGGTCGTCATCGCTGGGGCAGGCCTGGCTGGCATCGGTGTCGCGCGGCTCCTGACGCGCGTCGGGGTGAAGGATCTCATCGTCTGTGACCGTGCCGGCGCGATTTACCTCGGGCGGCCCTACCGGATGAACTGGGCCAAGGCGTATCTGGCCAAGGAGACGAATCCGGAGCGGCGGCGTGGCTCGCTCGCCGAGGTGCTCGAGGGCGCCGATGTCTTCATCGGGCTGGCCCGCGGCAACATCCTGACGCCGGAGATGGTGTCCAGGATGGCGCCGGATCCGATCGTCTTCGCCCTCGCGTTGCCGACACCGGAGATCGATCCGCTCCTGGCCCGGCAGGCCGGTGCGGCAGTGGTCGCGACCGGGCGCTCCGATTATCCGAACATGATGGACGTCTCGCTCGTCTTTCCGGGGGTCTTCCGTGGGCTTCTCGATTCCGGTGCGCGGAACATCCGTCTGCGCACGTTGATTTACGCAGCCGAAGCGCTGGCGAGCCTGGTACCGCCCGAACAGCGTGGGCCGAACCATATCGTGCCGCAGATTTTCGATTTCCGAGTCGCGCCAGCGATCGCGGCAGCGGTGGTGCAGGCGGCGCTCGAAACCGGCGAAGCGACGCGGCCGGTCGACCCGCAGCAGGTCGCCGAAAATACCCGGCGGTATATCTACGAAGGGGCGTTCGAGCCACCGCGTCCTTCCAACCGGCGGCCCCGTTCGCTGGCCGAACAGGCGCTGGATCTGCGGCGGCGCTATCGAGGCGTCCTGGAGATCCGCAGCAAGTTGCCGGTGCGCGATCATCACATCCTCAACCTGCTCTATCTCCCGCCGGCGGCGCTGGCACCGGTCGAGGAGGTGCGGCAGCGCCGCGAAGCGGTCTACGACTTGACGGTCAAGGGGAACCTCGTCGCGATCGTGACCGATGGGAGCGCGGTGCTCGGGCTCGGTGATATCGGGCCCCAGGCGGCACTGCCGGTCATGGAAGGGAAGGCGGTACTCTTCCAGTCGCTCGGTGGGGTCGAAGCGTTCCCGATCTGCATCGCCGAGCGTGACCCCGAGCGGATCGTCGATATCGTGGCGGCGATCGCACCGTCGTTCGGCGGCATCAATCTGGAGGATATCTCGGCGCCGCGGTGTTTCGAAATCGAGTCGGCGCTCAAGGAACGCCTGGACATGCCGGTGTTTCACGACGACCAGCACGGTACGGCAATCGTCGTGCTGGCCGGGCTCATCAACGCGTTCAAGCTGCGGGGCACGCCGCTGAGCGAGGCGCGGATCGTGATCAACGGAGCCGGTGCCGCTGGCATCGCGACCGCCAAGCTCCTCCTGGTCTACGGCGTGGGGGACATCGTGCTCTGCGATCGGCACGGCGCGATCTACCGCGAGCGCGAAGCGGGGATGAACCGGTACAAGAT
>BEID01000107.1 GCA_002898975.1 bacterium HR27
CGCCAGCGGACGGCCAGGACACGCCGCGCCACGCGTCCCATGAGTTCCCAGACCTCACGACCCGGCTCGCCACGCTCGATGAGCGCGCTGGCGCCGATGACGGCAACGAGCAATTCGGTCTCGTCGAGCAGCGCGAAAAACGACTCAAGGTCGAGTTTCATCGGGACACTCCTTTCGAACGTCGCAGTGCCGGGTCGCCGTCCCGGACATAGTTGCGGCACCGCGAACAGCGTAACCAACCAGCGTGGTCGCTCGGTTCGAGCACACCCCCACAGCGACACCGATAGCCACCACTGACTGATGTAGGTGACGGAGTAGACGAGACGGACGTGGTAGGTGTAGTCGATGCGGTAGACGTGGTAGACACGGTAGACGTAGTAGACGCAGTAGACGCGGTAGACGTGGTAGACGTGGTAGACGTGGTAGACGTGGTAGACGAGTAGACGTCTACCGCGTCTACCGGCTCTGGTAGACGCGTGGTAGACGCAGTTTTCGGCGTCGTGTCGCGGTTTTCTGGCTCTGCGTCTACCCGTCTACCGCGTCTACCGCACATGTAGCGTCCGCGCTCGTCGACGGTGACCAGTCCGGCTTCGACCAATTCGCGTAAGCGCTTCCAGGCTGCCTTGCGCGACAAGCCGAGCGCTTCGGCGACTTCGCGCGGATAGAGCGGCGTGCCCCGTTCGAGCAGTTCCAGGACTTCGCGCCGTTCCTGGCTCATCTGTACCTCGGCGGCGTCGCCGACCGCATACCAGCAGCCGCGTGCTGCATCGAACCGCAGTGCCAGCTCGCGGTCTTCGTGGTCGCGTCCGAGGAGCGCGAGCGTTCCGTCTGCTTCTCCGCGTGCGCGCTTGAGGATCCACACGGCGTCGGCGGCACCGGTCAAGCCCGTCGTACCGGACACGAGGTCCAGGGGGTCTTCGGCATCGCTCTTCCTGGTGTGGTGCACCAGGACGATGCTGATGCCGCGTGCCTGCGCCAGGTCGGCGAGCGGCTGGAGCGCTTCGTAGTCGAGGTCGTAGAGCGTCCGTCGCAAGCCCGGTTGGCGCGGACGGATCCGCTTGAGCGTATCGATGATCACGAGCCGGCAGTCCGGGTGCTGTTCGAGCCAGTCGAGCAGCGCCTCCAGTCCACCGTTATCGAGCGACGGCCAACGCGTCTCGAGGTGCAAGCGGTCGAGTCGCGTGCGCGCGCCTTCGGCGAGGAGCTGCAGGCGACTGCGCAGTCGCCGCGGCGAGTCCTCGAGCGCGAGGTACAGGACGCTGCTCGCCGGGCACCGATAGGTGCCGAGCGCGATACCACCGGACGCGACAGCGACGGCCAGGCCGAGCGCGAGCCAGGACTTGCCGAGCTTCGGTCGGCCGACGAGCAAGGTCACGCCTTCGCAGAGAAGCTCTGGTACCACCCAGCGCGGCTCCGGCAGCTCGAGGTCGAGGAGTTCCGCGGCCGTAACGGGGCGTGGTGTGCTCATCGCGCACCTCCAAGCGACGGTCGAAGGTCAGGCGGTTGCCACTCGCCGCTGTCGCGACGCTGCGGCGTCGCGTGTGGCACGTCTGCGCGTGGTCTCGTCGCCGGACTGCGTGAGTCGGCTTCCCGTCGCCGCGCGAGCTCGGCGCGCAGGCGCTGGACGCGCTCCTCGAACCAGGCGCGGTAAAAGTCCCCTTGACCGGCGGGCGTGTCGAGGTAGGTCGCGATGATCCGAATCTCGCGCCGCAACTGCCAGTCGTCGAGCGCGGGGATATCACCGTGCGTGCGCCGCATCCACGCCGCCTCGCTCAACGGCGAGGGCAGGAGTTCTCGCGCCGCGGACCCGATGACGCAGTCGAGTGTGGTATCCTTTGCGCACGCAGGTGACAGGATGCGCTCGGCCGTCTTCGCGGCGGGGAAGTAGCCGCCGCGGGGGCGTGCGCTCGTCATCGCGCGCCCCCTTCCGCCTCGTCGCCGGCCGGCAGCTCCGGCGCCGCCGCGAGCACGGCACGCCAGAAGCTGCGCCAGGCGGCCAGCTGCTCGGGTGAGAGCTCGTGCGCGGGGACGATCTTGATCGCGACGACGATCGACTCACGCGCGATCTGCCGCCGCGCGCGAGCACTCGCACGCGCCGCGCGCCGACGAGACTCAATTGCCTCGCGGGAAAGAGAACGTGACATAAAGGCGACCTAACCCGAGTCGCGAGCTTGTCGCGCTGGGTTTGGTCGCCGGCGGTTCGGTTATTGCGTTTTACCTGCCGCTGCCGGCTACGCCGGCATCACCATAAGTGTACGTACAACCTGCACGTGCGTCAAGGCCGTCTGTGCACCTTCTTGTCGTGGCCGATCCAGGCCGTGACGCCGAGCTTGTCGGGGTCGAGGATCGACTGGTGGCCGTTCGGACAAAGGACCGTCGCCGGCAGTGGGATGCCGCCATAGACGACGTCTTCCTCAGGTCGAAGCTCCGGCTCGATCGGCGGCCGTCCGTCCTTTCGCCAGGACGTCACCTTGGCCTGACGGAACTCCTTCGGATCGCGCCGGTACGTCGCGCCATACCGGTGGTATCGGCGTCCGACGTGCCAGACACCGCGATCCGGGTCGTAGAGTAAGTGTGCGTTCGACGCCAGCATCCTGTCGGACCAGCCGTCGGCTCGCGGCACGTCGGTGAGGACGCCGATGAGGAAGCCGCAGCCAGGCACGCTGCAGACGATGCGACCGTCGCGTGTCAGGTGTGCTGGTCGCATTGCGGCTACTCTCCCCTCACGCTACGCTTCGAGCTGGTCGAGTCGAGGATGCGTCGGACAACACTGGTATACGGATCAGGATAATGTCGGGTTGCATCAACGACTGGCGGCTCGCCTTTCAAGGGCAGCTTCATCGGATCGACGAGCACGATTTCGCGTTGATCCGAGAAGCGCTCGCTGCGGTCATGACACAGGAGGGAGTTCCATCCTGATGCAGCGTATAGTCCGCCTCGTCAAGGCACTCATCGTGGCGGTCGTCGTCATGATCCTCAGTATCCTTCCTCCGGGACTGCACTTCATCCTGGGGCCGCTCTCGCCGCTCATTGGCGGGTTCGCCGGCGGCATCGTCGGTCGTCTGCAGGGTGAGGAAGCGTTCGTGTTCGGTCTGATCGAAGCGGTCGCAGCCGGTCTCACGGCCGGCTTCCTCTTACCACACCTTGCCCATTTGACGCTGGGCACCGCGACGCTCTGGTTCTTCGGGATCATCGCAGCGCTGTACGCTGGCGTGCTCGGTGGCGCAGCAGCTTACTTCGGTGGACGGCAGGTGGGAACGCGCTGAGGAGGGACGAGCTATGGGCTATTGTCCACGCTGCGGCGAACATTCGCCGTACCGCGAGGCTGATCCGGAACAGACGCACGAACTTCCGCCGATCCGCATCCGTACCGAATCCCGGATCGTTCCCTTGCCTCCCGACCTCGAGGATGGCGCCACGATCCGCTATGCTGGTTGCCTCTTCCGAGTTCGGAAAGAAGGGGATGCCTACGAACTCGTTCTGCTCCGAGTCGGGCACGCCTGAACGGATCGACCAGTCAGTCACGAGGGTTACGTCCGACCGAGTCGCTCGTGCCAAAAGGCACGCCCGAGCGACCATGCCCACCAGATCGTCACTGCCCACACCGGGAGGCCCAGCGCACGGACGATGTCGTCGAGCGCGAGCTGATCGGCCAGGCCGAGCGACTCCTGGAGGAGACCGAGGGCATTCGCACCGGCCAGGAAGGCCACTGCTGTCACGGTGAAGACACGCAACCGGTGCAGTTGCCCGGAGACGAGCGCGAACGGTATGACCCAGCTCAAGTACTGCACACCGAAGCCTGTGGCCAGCGCCAAGAACGTGACGACGAGGAACGACTGGGCACGCGCTACCTATGGGATGGGTGGGAAACGGTGTCTGGCCGAGGAACCCGAACGATACCACGCAGAGGCAGCGAGCATCGAAGCTCCGAGCACCGCTCTTAGCAGTACCCAACGCCCATTGCTGAAAACCTCGCTGAGCACGCGATCAGGGTGCAGGGAAGCGAGGAAGCTGAATGTCTGCGACTGTGAAACGACGAAGAGCAGTCGGAGCAACGCTGTTACTCCCCACCAACCGGGCACCCCGCCATAGGAGACGACCGTTGCGACCACTGGTACCCAGCTCCCCGGGATCATCGCCCGATAGACTGCAACGCAAGCGAGCGGGACGAGACTACTCCCGATCAGCAGCGCACCCCGCTGCCGCCACTGGGGAACACAGCCGATGAACAGCGGGACGAACAGCGCCGGCCATGGTTTGAGCGCGACCGCAACGCCCAACAGGAGACCGGCCAGGAAGACTCGTCCGGTAGCGATGGTAAGAGCGGCGAGCATCGCAGCCAACAGAGGCTCAGCATCGAACTGGCCGTGGTAGGCGCAGACGTAGATTGCCACCGGATGCACTGCATAGAGAAAGCCAACGGTTTCACCAGTCGCCAGCGGTAGACGCAAGGAGACACGTGTGATGAGAAGCGTCAGCAGGACGTCAGTCAGCACAGGGGTAACCGTGACGAGAACAGGAAAAGGGAGCCCGTACTCGGTCGCCAGACGATGTGCCAGAGCGTCGATGAAGGGCTGGAGCGGAAAGTACGGGTGGCGTCCTTCGGCGAGCGGCGCTGTGTAGACGTCATGACCGAAGCGCAGGAGGCTTCCGACGATCGCAGAGGAGGTGATGTCGAAGGTTGCCCCAGACGGAAGCAGCACGACAGGGACAAAGCGGGTGACGAAGGCGAGCCCAACGCAGGTGACCACGACGCGCCGGTGCGAGCCTTTCGCCGCACGCAAAACTTGCGACTGCCTTGCGAACCAAAACCAGGCGAACGCCAGACCGACCAGCCAGGCTAACGCGAACCACGATCGCACGAGGAGGACGCTCCAGAACGAGCTAGGCGAGTGTACCAGCGCAGCAGCGAGCCACACACGCCGCGTGAGGCTGAGTATACTCTTCGCTAGGCATTCCAGTCGCAGGCATCACGAGGGATCGAGAAAAACGAAAACCCCGGCAGGTTACCGGGGTGCTCCGGTGGAGATGGGGGGAATCGAACCCCCGTCCAGAGCGTTCAGCCGAGGATATCCTACAGGCTTAGTCGGTGTTCTCCTGTCGCTGCCGGGCTCCCACCGACAGGATCCCAGTCAGCCGAGCCGGATCGCTCTTGACCTCGCCCGCACCGGCGCTTGGGCGAGGGGCACCCCGGTCTTGCGACGCCCGCTCCAGACCCACCGGGGAAAGGTCCGGGCAGACGTGGCTGCGTGAATTACGCAGCCAGAGCGAGTTCGCGCTCGCCAGTTACTTTGGTACCCCTTTTTACGAGTTCGTGGGCGACCTCGGCCTGCAATCCTCGGACCTACGGCCCTGTCGAATCCTGTCATCCCCATGCCGCAGTTCCGAGCGCAGTCTTTATTGTAACCACCGATGGCCGACCCTGCAAGGAGCGGTCGAGCTCGAACGATCGGCTGGATCATCAGGCCTCACTGGCGCCTCGCGGTCACCGGGGGTTGCAGGGGGAAAGGTCGAGTGGTAGACTGTAGTGTCGTTGCCCGTTGGACTGGGCACGCGCTGTTGGGGGGTGATCGTTCTCAGGTAAACGGAGGTCTGTGGGGAGTGAAGAGCCTGGGTCGACACGTCATTGTCGAACTCTGGGGTTGCAAGAATATCGACTCCCTGCACGCGGTCGAAGAGGCCATCCGCGACGCAGTCGCCGCAACGAATGCGACGTTGCGCGACCTGCAGGTTTTTCCCTGGGAGCCGTACAACGGGGTCAGTGGTATCGCCATTTTGTCCGAGTCGCACCTGAGCATCCACACCTGGCCGGAGCTCGGGTACGCGGCTGTGGAC